>JBBSRN010000030.1:0-14863 GCA_038242985.1 Propionibacteriales bacterium
AGCGGCCCCGTCCTTGTCGGACTCCGAGGCGCTCACGGCGGCCGCCGACAGCTATGCGCGCTACGTCCGGTCGCAGTCCGACGCCCTGATCGTGAAGACGACCGAGTTCGTCGAGGCCGTCAAGGCCGGCAAGGTCGACGAGGCCAAGGCGCTGTTCCCGGTCGCCCGGACCTACTGGGAGCGCATCGAGCCGGTCGCGGAGCAGTTCGGCGATCTCGATCCGATCACCGACGGTCGTGAGCCGGACGCGATCGCTGCGGGCGTCGACTTCACCGGCTGGCACCGCATCGAGAAGCAGCTGTGGGTCCAGAACGACACCGCGGGCATGGACAGGTACGCCGACCAGCTGTTGGACCACGTCACCCAGATCGTGAGGCTCGGCCAGGACGCACCCCTCACGGCGCTCGAGCTCGCGCAGGGTTCCAAGGGGCTGCTGGACGAGGTCGCCACCGGCAAGATCACCGGCGAGGAGGACGAGTTCAGCCACACCGACCTGTGGGACTTCAAGGCGAACATCGAGGGATCGCAGGCCGCCGTCGCCGCGCTGCGTCCGGTGCTGCAGGAGCAGGACCCGGCCCTGGTCAAGGCGCTGGACGCCCAGTTCGCCGCCCTCGACACCGAGCTGGACCAGTACCAGGATCCGAGCACGGGGGACTGGCTGTTCTACGACGAGCTCACCGACGCGCAGGTCAAGAAGCTGTCCGACGCCGTCGCGGCGGTCAGCAACCCGATCAGCCAGGTGGCGGCCGTCGTGGCCGCCTCCGCGTAGCGGGGGCGAGGGCGACGTGCCCGAGCTGTCTGGATCCACCTCGTCAGGCGTCTCGCGACGGAAGCTGCTGGGAGCTGCCGGCGTCGGAGCGTTCGCCGCGGGCACGCTCGGTGCAGGGGCCGGCTACGCCGCTGCCGACAAGCCGGAGGTGGCCAGCGCCGATCCCGACGCCCTGCCGGTGTCCTTCGGGGGCACCCACCAGGCCGGCATCGTCACGCCGGCGCAGGACCGGCTCTACATCACGGCCTTCGATCTGACCACCGAGACTCGTGGTGACCTCATCCTGCTGCTGAAGCAGTGGACTGCAGCCGCCCGCAAGCTCGCGCAGGGCAACGACGTCGGTGACTTCGGCGCCGTCGCCGGCCCGCCGCTGTCGCCGCCGGAGGACACCGGTGAGGCGCTCGGCCTGCCGCCCTCCGGTCTGACCATCACGATCGGGTTCGGGCGGGGGATGTTCGTCGGCGAGGGCGGCAAGCCGCGATTCGGGCTCGACGGTCAGCTGCCGGAGCGGCTGGAGGACCTCCCGCCGTTCGCAGGCGACCGGCTGGACCCGGCGATCAGTGGCGGCGACCTGGTGATCCAGGCGTGCGCGAACGACCCGCAGGTGGCGGTGCACGCGGTGCGCAACCTGGTACGCATCGCGTTCGGACGGGCGTCGGTCCGCTGGTCGCAGATGGGCTTCGGTCGCACCTCGTCGACGTCGTCGGCCCAGGTCACGCCGCGCAACCTGTTCGGCTTCAAGGACGGGACGGCGAACATCAAGGCCGAGAGCAAGCAGGTCGTGGACGACTTCGTCTGGGTGCACCCCGACGACGGGGCGGACTGGCTGGTGGGCGGCTCGTACCTGGTCACCCGCCGCATCGACATGCGGATCGAGACCTGGGACCGCGAGCCGCTGCAGGGCCAGGAGATGATCATCGGCCGCACCAAGGGCTCCGGCGGGCCGTTGTCCGGCGGTGATGAGTTCGACGCCCCCGACTTCATCGCCGAGGAAGGCGGCGAACCGTCGATCGCGATGAAGTCGCACATTCGACTGGCCCACGCCGACACCAACGGGGGCGCGCGGATCCTGCGCCGCGGCTACAACTTCGTGGACGGTTCCAACGGGCTCGGCCAGCTCAACGCCGGGTTGTTCTTCATCTCCTACCAACGAGATCCTGACCAGTTCAGCACGATCCAGAGATCGCTGGCCGGCCTGAGCAACGACCTGCTCAACGAGTACGTCGTGCACACGAGCTCGGGGGTGTTCGCGTGCCCGCCGGGAGTGCGCGCGGGCGGGTACTGGGGCGACACGCTGTTCGCGTGAACGGCCCCCGCATGGGCACCACGGACGGATGGCCATGCGACATCGCCGATGTCATACTCTGGGTATGAGCGAGTTCGACTACGACGTGGCCATCATCGGGTCGGGGTTCGGCGGTAGCGTCGCGGCGCTGCGGTTGACCGAGAAGGGCTACAAGGTCCTCGTGCTGGAGGCCGGAAGACGGTACGAGGACGAGGACTTCGCCAAGACCTCCTGGCACCTGCGCAAGTTCCTGTGGATGCCGCAGATCGGTTGCTACGGCATCCAGCGCATCGACAAGCTCAAGGACGCACTGATCCTGTCCGGGGCGGGTGTGGGCGGCGGCTCGCTCGTGTACGCGAACACGCTGTACGAACCGCTGGACCCGTTCTACCGCGATCCTGCGTGGGGCCACATCACCGACTGGCGAGCCGAGCTCGCGCCCTACTACGACCAGGCCAAGCGCATGCTCGGCGTCACCGTCTACCCGTACGAGTCGCCGGCCGATCGGGTCATCAAGCAGGTGGCCGACGAGATGGGGGTCGGCGGCACGTTCCACCACACGCCGGTCGGCGTGCTGTTCGGCGAGCCGGGCCGAGAGGTCAAGGACCCCTACTTCGGTGGAGCAGGTCCGGACCGCCGCGGCTGCCTGAACTGCGGGGAGTGCATGACCGGCTGCCGGCACAACGCCAAGAACACCCTGGTCAAGAACTACCTGTACCTGGCCGAGCGGGGCGGGGCGGAGGTTCGCCCGCTCACCACGGTCACCGACGTCCGTCCCCTGGCCGGCGACGGAGGCGGCAGCGGCGGCTACGAGGTCCGGACGCGCCGGAGCAACAAGCGGTTCCGCCGCCACGACACGGTGCGGGCGCGGGAGGTGGTGTTCGCGGCCAGCACGATGGGCACGCAGAAGCTGTTGCACCGGATGCGCGACACCGGTCAGCTGCCGCAGGTGTCGTCGCGCCTCGGCATGCTCACGCGCACGAACTCCGAGGCACTGCTCGGCTCGATGGCCGACAACCTGGACATCGACTACACCGAGGGCGTGGCCATCACGTCCTCCTTCCACCCCGACGAGCACACCCACGTGGAGCCCACCCGGTACGGGAAGGGCTCGAACGCCATGGCCCTGATGCAGACCGTGCTGACCGACGGCAGCGGGAGCACGCCGCGGTGGCGGGTGTGGTTGCGCGAGATGTGGCGCCAGAAGTTCAACCTGCTCAAGTTCTACGACCTGCTGCACTGGTCCGAGCGCACGGTCATCGCGCTGGTCATGCAGACCCACGACAACTCGATCACCACCTACACCAGGCGCGGTCTCACGGGGCGCAGGCGCCTGACCTCGCGGCAGGGCCACGGTGCCCCGAATCCGTCGTTCATCGCCGAGGGTCACGAAGCGGTGCAGCGGATGGCCACGGTGATGGGTGGGACACCGGGCGGAACGATCGGCGAGCCGTTCAACGTGCCGCTCACCGCCCACTTCATGGGTGGCTGCACGATCGGCGACGCCCCCGCCACCGGGGTGATCGACCCCTACCACCGCCTGTTCGGCCACCCCGGCCTGCACGTGGTCGACGGCTCGGCCATCAGCGCCAACCTCGGCGTCAACCCGTCGTTGACGATCACCGCCCAGGCCGAACGGGCCATGTCGTTGTGGCCCAACCGCGGCGAGGTCGACACCCGTCCGGGGATCGGCGAGCAGTACCGCGTCGTGCCACCGGTCCCACCGGCGTCACCGCTGGTCCCCGACGACGCCCCGGCGGCACTTCGGCTACCCATCGTCGACGTGCGGTGAGCGCAGCTCAGTCGTCGAGCACGAGGCGCACGAGCTGGCGAAGTGGTTCGGTGAGCTCCTGCTCCGGGACACGGACGGGCGGGTCGCCGGGCAGCCCGACGGTGTAGACGAAGCGGTCGGGCTGCGCTGGCCCGGGTGAGGCGAACGGGCTCAGGTCGTAGTCGCTCATGAGCTGGCGCACCGCTGGCACCCGGGGGTCGTCGCCGTCCAGATCGACCTCGACGGTCTGCGTGCGGCCCGTGAACCCGCCCGACCGGCGCACCGACACGATGCCGGCAGCCTGCGGGGGCGGCGGTTGGTCCGGTTCGGCGGACGCGCCCCCGATCGTGACCCCGACGGTGCGCCAGGCCTGTTCCACGACGTCGGCGTGGTCGCCGGCGGCCGCGACGGTCGCCGCCGCGAAACCAGCGAAGTCGGTGTCGGGGCCCACGTCCGTCCCGGTGAGCGCGTCGTGCCAGATGCGACCCGCACCCAGCCAGGACCGACCGCCGATGGCGATCGCGGCGAGGTGGAAGGCGCGATTCGCGATGCCGGAGTTGAGGTGGACCCCGCCGTTGTCGTCCTCGGTGGTGACGTAGTCGGCCATGGAGCCGACCTGGGGGTCCGCGCCGAGGACGGGATCGTCGTACGCCGTGCCGGGCGCGGCCATGTCGCGCAGCCCGCGAGCCTGCACCCCGGGCAGGAAGAGCCCCTCGCCGATGAGCCATGACGCCTGGTCGACCGTCTGGTCCTGCGACCACTGCAGCAGGCAGGCCGCGAAGACGTCGGAGACCGATTCGTTGAGCGCGCCGGGCTGGCCGGCATAGACCAGGTTCGCGGTGTACTGGGTGAGCGCGTGGGCGAGCTCGTGGGCGAGGACGTCGACCGGCTTGGTGAAGCGGTCGAACACCCGACCGTCGCCGTCGCCGAACACCAGCTGGGTGCCGTCCCAGAAGGCGTTGACGTAGTCCCGCTCGTAGTGGACCGTGACCAGCACCGTTGCGCCGGCGCCGTCGTAGGAGTCGCGGCCGAAGATCTCGGCCAGGAGCCGCAACGAGTCGGACGTGCCCTGGGCTGCCTCCTCGACCGCAGGGTCGCCGGTGGCGGGATCCCCGGAGCGGCGGACCACGAGGCCGGGCAGCACCGCAGTGTGCTCCGCGTCGTGAACGATCCAGGCCTCGGGCTGCGGGCCGGTCGGACCTGGCGGATTCGCGGCGCGGCGCGATCGCAGCTGGGCGTCGTGCTGCAGGGTGCGACGGCAGCGATCCCCGGTGCTCTCGCGCAGACCGGGGTCTCCGGTGCTCTCGCGCAGACCGGGGTCTCCGGTGCTCTCGCGCAGACCGGGGTCTCCGGTGCTCTCGCGCAGACCGGGGTCTCCGGTGCTCTCGCGCAGACCGGGACGGTCCGTCGCGTCGGCGAGACGCTGCAGCAGGTAGGGCGGGACGAAGGAGCAGACCATGTCTCCACCATCACGCCGATCGACGCCGAAGACCACCCCCACCGGCATCGAATGCCGGCACGACGTGCAGAACCCGGCCTGGAGGGAGATCACGGGCCGGGCTCTGTCGTGCCCCACGAGCGGCACGCGATCCAACGGGAGGGAGTTGTCAGATCCACCACGATCAACGAGAGGTGCCGCCACAGGTTACGGACCGTTCCACGCCGACCTGCGACGTCGACCGCAGCCGCGACCGCTGAGGAGGTGCCGGAGCCGGGTCCTACGATGGTGCCGTGACAACAGACCATGATCTCGTTCTCGTCGTCGACTTCGGGGCGCAGTACGCCCAGCTCATCGCTCGCCGGGTCCGCGAGGCGAGGGTGTACTCAGAGATCGTGCCGAACACGATGCCGGTGGCCGAGATGCTGGCCAAGGAGCCTGCGGCGATCATCTTGTCCGGCGGGCCGTCGTCGGTGTACGAGCCGGGAGCGCCCGGGCTCGATGCCGCCCTGTTCGACGCGCAGGTCCCGGTGTTCGGCATCTGCTACGGATTCATGGCGATGGCCCAGGCGTTGGGTGGGTCGGTCGCCCACACGGGGCAGCGTGAGTACGGCCGCACGACCGTCACGGTCGCCGATCCCGGCAGGTTGTTGGCCGACCTGCCCCCCACGCTGACCGGGTGGATGTCGCACGGTGACGAGGTGGTCGGAGCCCCCGAGGGGTTCACGGTCAACGCCACGTCTCCGCGAGCCACCGTGGCGGCCTTCGAGAATCTCGATCAACGCCTCGCCGGGGTGCAGTGGCACCCCGAGGTCATGCACAGCCAGCACGGCCAGCAGGTCCTCGAGAGATTCCTGGTCCAGATCGCCGGCTGCCGGCAGACCTGGACCAGCAGCAACATCGTCGAGGAGCAGGTGGCACTGATCCGCGAGCAGGTGGGCGAGGCACGCGTGATCTCCGCCCTGTCCGGCGGTGTCGACTCCGCGGTGTCGACCGCGCTCGTGCAGCGCGCCATCGGCGACCAGCTGACGGCGGTCTTCGTCGATCACGGGCTGCTCCGCGACGGGGAGGCCGAGCAGGTCGAGAAGGACTACGTCGACGCCACCGGGGTCGATCTGGTGGTGGTCGACGCGAAGGAGCAGTTCCTGGGCTTCCTCGCGGGCGTCTCCGATCCGGAGGAGAAGCGCAAGATCATCGGTCGGGAGTTCATCCGGGTGTTCGAGGCGGCCGAGCGCGAGGTGCTGGCCACCCCCGGGCCCCCGGTGAGGTTCCTGGTGCAGGGCACGTTGTACCCCGACGTGGTCGAGTCCGGCGGCGGAACCGGGGCGTCCACCATCAAGAGCCACCACAACGTGGGCGGTCTGCCCGAGGATCTGCAGTTCAGCCTGATCGAGCCCCTGCGGGCGCTGTTCAAGGACGAGGTCCGCGACGTCGGCCGTCAGCTCGACATCCCCGAGGAGATCGTCGGCCGGCATCCCTTCCCCGGCCCCGGCCTGGCCATCCGGATCGTCGGCGCGGTCGACGTCGAGCGGCTGCGCATCCTCCGCGCAGCCGACCGGATCGTCCGCGCGGAGACGACGGCGGCGGGGCTCGACGGCCAGATCTGGCAGTTCCCGGTCGTGCTGCTGGCCGATGTCCGCTCCGTCGGTGTGCAGGGCGACGGTCGCACCTACGGCCATCCGATCGTGCTGCGGCCGGTCTCCAGCGAGGACGCCATGACCGCCGACTGGAGTCGACTCCCGTACGAGGTCCTCGAACGGATCTCCACCCGCATCACCAACGAGGTGCCTGAGGTCAACCGGGTCGTCCTGGACATCACCAGCAAGCCGCCGGGCACGATCGAGTGGGAGTGACGACGCCCGTGTGGCCGTGCGGCCCGGGAGCCTACTGGTCGTCGCCCTGCTGGTAGACGTCCGGGATGTCGTCGTGGTCGCTGTCCAGCGTCTCGCGCTCGTGGATCAGGCGATACTGTCGTTCGCGAAAACGCAGGATCACGGCGGCCGCAGTGGCCGAGATGACCGATCCCATGAGCACTCCGACCTTCACCTGGTCGTCGGTGTCCGAGCCCTGGCCGTAGGCGAGCTCGCCGATCAGCAGCGAGACCGTGAAGCCGACCCCGGCGAGCATCGACAGGCCGAGCACGTCGAGCCACCCGAGATCGTCGTCCAGATCGGCGCGGGTGAAGGTCGCCATCAGCCAGGTGGCGCCGAAGACCCCCACGGTCTTGCCCACGAACAGGCCGAGGACGATGCCGAGCGTGATCGGTTCACTCAGTGAGCCGAAGAAGGCACCGAAGCCACCGATGGCCACCCCCGCGGAGAAGAAGGCGAAGACCGGAACTGCGATGGCAGAGGACAACGGACGCAGCAGGAGCTCGAAGTGCTTGGCCAGACCACGGCCGGCTGCACCGTCGCTGCGGAGGACCGGGACGGTGAACGCGAGCAGGACGCCCGCGACGGTCGCGTGCACGCCGGACGCATGCACCAGGGCCCACGTGATGAGCGCGAGCGGGATCAGGAGCCAGCCCGATCGCACCCGCCGCTGCACGAGCGTCCCGAAGGCAGCGAGCGGGACCACGGCGGCCAGCAGGTAGACGATCTCCAGCTCGGAGGTGTAGACGACCGCGATGATGATGATCGCGAGCAGGTCGTCGACCACCGCGAGGGTGAGCAGGAACGTCCGCAGGGCGGTGGGCAGATGGGTGCTGATGACCGCCAGCACCGCGAGCGCGAAGGCGATGTCCGTCGCGGTGGGGATCGCCCATCCCCGCACGGAGCCGCCGAGGTTGACGACGGTGAAGATGAGGGCGGGGACGATCATGCCGCCCACCGCCGCCATGACCGGCAGCGCGGCACGGCGCGGCTCGCGCAGGTCGCCGGCCACGAACTCGCGCTTGAGCTCGAGCCCGGCGACGAAGAAGAAGATCGCGAGCAGGCCGTCGGCGGCCCACTCGCCGGTGGTGAGGTTCAGGTGCAGCGACTCCGGGCCGAACGTCGCGTCGCGCAGCATGGCGTAGGCGTCACCCACGTTGGCGGCGATCAGTGCAGCCACCGTCGCGATCAGCAGCAGGACGCCGCCGATGGTCTCCTGGCGCAGGATGTCCGCGATGCGCGAGGCCTCGGGCCAGGTGCCGCGGGTGAAGATTCTGGAGCGTTGATCAGTCACGGGAGGACTTCCGGGTTCGACGACATGATGCCGACCAGACTTCCCGGCTCACCAGATGTCAGTGTATCGGCGGTAACCTGCGGCCATGTCATCAGCCGCCCCATCGACGGTATCGGACGTCGCCCTGGCGGCGCCGAACGAAGCCGCAGCCGATGCTGGCGAGCAGATCGTGCAAGCCGGCGGCAACGCGGTCGACGCCGCCCTCGCAGCCGCGCTGGTGACGATGGTGAACGAGGTCGGCATCGTCTCCCCGAGCTCGGGTGGCTTCATCACGATCCAGCCGCCGGACGGCAGCGCGCCCCAGACGATCGACGGGTGGATGGACATGCCCGGCCGACGTGGGGATCGGGGATCGGGCGCCCCGCACGGCAGCAGCGCCTGGGACGTGCACACCGAGTACGGCGGTGGGGTGGACGTGACGATCGGGCCCGGGTCCGTCGCCGCGCACGGATCGATCGCGGCCTTCGAGCTGGCCCACCGTCGCTGGGGTCGGCTGCCGTGGCGCGAGCTGCTCGCGCCGGCCATCGACGTCGCACGCCGCGGCTTCCGGCTCAGCTCGGCGTCCCGGTACTACCTGGAGTACGTGCACGAGGACATCTTCGGCTGGGACGACACCAGTCGCGCGGCCATCCACGACCACACCGGGGCGATCATGGCCGAGCCGGTCCGGCTGCCGGACCTGGCTGCCTCGCTGGAACAGATCGCCGAGCACGGAGCCGCTGCGCTGCACACCGGCGATCTCGCCCGCATGATCTCCGCCGACGTCCAGGAGCGCGGTGGTCTGCTGACGCTGACCGACCTGCAGGACTACGCGCCCGTGGTGCGGCCGTCCTACGCGGTCCGGTGCGGGGGGTGGACGTTCGGCACCAATCCACCGCCATCGGTCGGTGGGGTGTGCGTCACGGCGATGCTGCAGCTGATGGGCGACCGGCCGCACGGGCGGTGGACGCCCGACGACGTCGACCACCTGGTGCGCGTGCAGCGGGCCGTGCTTGCCCGGCGGCTCGACGTCCTCGACCACACCGATGACCTGGTCCGTGACGCCGCGGTGCTGCTGGCCGACATCGACCGGGACCGGCTGGCCGTGCTGGAGTCCGGATCGACCGCTCACGTCTCCGCCACCGATGGAGAAGGCGCAGCCTGCTCGGTGACGGTGTCATCGGGCTACGGCTCGGGCATGGTCGCCCGGGGGACAGGCATCTGGCTGAACAACTGCCTGGGCGAGCAGGAGCTCAATCCGCGCGGACTGCACGGGTCGGCGCCAGGCACCAGGCTGCTGTCCAACATGGCCCCGACGGTCGGCCACCACGAGGACGGCTCGGTGATGGCGATCGGGTCGCCCGGCGCCGACCGCATCACCACGGCCATCGTCCAGACCCTCGCCGGGTTCGCCAACGGAGGGATGTCGTTGCAGCAGGCCGTCAACCACCCCCGGGTGCACGTGCACCGGGCGGGCCGGACCGACGAGATCATCCATGTCGAGACCGATCTGACGATGTACTACGGCGGCGTGGCGGCGACCGTGCGCCGAGCCGACGGGCGACTGCTGGCTGCCGCCGACCCGCGCCGCGACGGCGCAGTGCGGTTGCTGTACGCCCCTCATGCGCTTTGATGGAGGCATGGTCAGCCGTCCGATCGTGATCGGCCACCGAGGTGGGCCGGGCGAACGTCTTGAGCACACCGGACCCTCCTCCCTGCTCGCGGTCGAGCAGGGAGCCGACTACATCGAGCCGGACGTGGTCAGCACCAGTGACGGGGTCCTGGTCGTGCGGCACGAGAACGAGATCGGCGGCACGACCGACGTCGCCGGCCGTCCCGAGTTCGCCGATCGCCGCGTCAGCAAGGTCATCGACGGGGTGGCGCTGACCGGGTGGTTCACCGAGGACTTCACCCTGGCGGAGATCAAGACGTTGCGGGTCCGTGAGCGTCTGCCGGCCCTTCGTCCGCAGAACATCGCGCTGGCCGGGCAGGAGAAGATCCTGACGTTCGACGACGTGCTCACCATCGCCGAGGCGGCCAGCGCGTCGTCCGGGCGTGAGATCGGCGTCTACGTGGAGACCAAGCACCCCACGTACTTCGCAGGGATCGGACTGGACATGAACGACCTGCTGCTCGCCGATCTCGACCGACGCGGGATGAACGACCCAGCCGCGAAGATCACCATCCAGTCGATGGAGACGGCCAACCTGCGCTCCCTGCGGGACCGGACCCAGCTGACCCTCATCCAGCTGTTGGACCGCAAGGGCGCTCCGTTCGATCTGGTCGACGCCGGGGATCCCCGCACCTACGCCGATCTGACCACGGCGGGGTCGCTGGCCCAGATCGCGCAGTACGCCGACGGCATCGGCCCCAACAAGAGCCAGGTCATCGCCCGCGACCGGAGGCAGCGGCTGTCCGGTCCGACCGGACTGGTCGAGCGCGCCCATGCCTGCGGTCTGCTCGTGCACATCTGGACGATGCGCGACGAGAACAACTTCCTGCCTGCGGACCTCCGCCTCGGCACAGACAAGTCCACCCACGGCGATGCCGTGGGCGAGTACCTGCTCTTCTACGACGCCGGTGTCGACGGCGTGTTCAGCGACTTCACGGCGACGGCGGTCCGGGCGCTGGATCAGTGGGATCCACGGGGGTGACCACGGTGACGGTGCGGCCGGACAACGGCACCAGCATCCACGCGATCAGATACGCGATGAGCACCGTGCCGAACCCCAGCACGGTGAGCACGACGGCTGCCACGCGGATCAGGTTCGGATCGATGTCGGTGTGCTGGCCGATGCCGCCGCACACCCCACCGATCCACTTGTCGTCACGGCTTCGGGTCAGAGACTTCATGATGCTCCTCAGGGGGTGATGGTGGTGCGGTGGACGGGTCGGTGGCGAAGGCGGCGGTGTGATCCGTGCCGCGCGAGCGGGGCCGCCAGAAGGTGGCGATCACCCCGAGTGCGCCGAGCACGATCAGCACTCCGCTGAGGGCGAAGCTGAACTGCTGGCGGGTCAGCAGATCCTGTCTCCAGACGGCCCAGCTGCCGGCCACGGACAAGAAGACCAGGCCGAACACGAGTCCCTGCCAGCGGATGCGATGGCGGTTCATCGGCGGATCACCTCGATGTTGCCGACCTTCTGGTCGATGATCAGCGTCAGTGCGGGGCCGTTGGGGTCGGCAGGGACGTCCAGGCGGTTGTCGGTCCCGCTGACCGTGCGGTCGAACACCACGATCTCGCCGACGTCGAGACCGGAGTCGACGGCGACGTCGAGTCCGTTCGGGACGAGGACCTTCACCTGGCCGACGCCGTTCTCCAGCGTGATGGTCCGCCCCCGGAGCTCGTCGGGATCGACGAGCCGGCTCAGGTCGAGCTCCAGCAGTCCGACACCCTGCTGGTAGGTCGATGACACGTCGGTGCTGTCGATCGGTGCGATCTGCTGGGCGCCGACCCGGGGGTTCGGCAGCAGCGCCCCGAGACCAAGGATCACCGCGAGGACCAGGCCCAGCAGGATCAGCGGCCCGCCGTCCCCGACGACCGTGCTGAGCAGCACCGCGAGCGCGATGATGGTGAGCGCGACGACGACGTACGTCGTCCACGCGGTGCCGTCCCCGGAGTCCGAGACGATGCGGGTGATCGCGACCGCGATCGCGATGACGGACACCGTCAGACCGGTCAGTGCCCACGACCGGCGCTCCGGCGGCAGCGTGTACGTGGTCGTGCGCAGACCGCCCTCGACGGTCTCGTTGATCGGTGACTGCAGCGCCTGTTCGGTCGCAGCCGCGCGGGCCTCGCGTCGCCGCCGGGGGCGGACCACGAACAGGTACACGATCAGGGCCAGCGGGAGCAGTCCCCACGGCACGCCCGCTCCCCATCCCCAGCCGTTGTCGCCGATCGCAGCGAGCACGGCCACGGCGCCGGCCAGCACGAGGCCGCCGACCCGGACCTTCTCCTCGCTGTCGCCGAGTCGGAACCAGTCGGCCGCGATGCTGGTGCGGGCGTCCTCGGCGGGCACGAGGAACCAGAAGGCGGCGTAGACGATGACGCCTGCTCCACCGGCGAAGACCAGGACCGCGAACACGATGCGCACGAGGATGGGGTCGATGTCCAGGTGGCGGGCCATGCCGGTGCACACGCCGGCGATCATGCGGGGACTGGAGGAGCGCCGCATCTCAGCCACCGAGCGCAGACGATGCGCATCGAATCCCTCGTCGGGGCGGGGGGTGTCGCCGGTGGCCTCGCTGCCGGCGTCGGCGTGGTCGGTGCCGCCGCCCGGGGGGTGCTGCTGATGATGGGTGTCGTTCATGGCCCCATGGTTGCGCCTTGCCGTGGTGCGGCGCATCGGGCATGACCCTGAATCCCACCCCTCACCGCTCAGGGTCGACCGGGGGTGGTCCGGTCTGGCAACGCGGTGTGGACCCGTGTGACGATCAGGGGTGACCGAATTCCGCCGCGCGCACCGACCCGCCGACCGCCGGCTCGTGGCGGGGGTCAGCGCAGGCGTGGCGGAGCACCTCGGCGTCGGTGTGCTGCCGGTCCGCATCGCGTTCATCGTCGGGACCTGGTTCAACGGGGCCGGACTGATCGCCTACCTGCTGCTGTGGCGATTCCTTCCCCTGCAGCAGCCGGAGATGTCGCCGGGCCTGGAGTCGGCGACCCGCAGGGGACTGCGCAGCCGTTCTCGTCCGGCCGCTCCGGAGGTGCTGCAGGGCGTGGCGCTGACGGCGATCGGTGTGGGTGTCCTGGTCTTCCTGCAGGCCGCGGGCCGCGGCATCGACGGCTCGCTGCTGGTACCGGTGCTGATCGCCGTGCTCGGTGTCGCGGTCATCTGGCGCCAGTTCGACGACGCCTCGCTGGGTCGATGGATGCGTCAGACCAGTGGCGCTGCCTTTGCCGCGCGGGTGGGCGTCGGGGTCATCCTCGTCGCGCTGGCCGCCACGTACGTGATCACCCAGGACCGCGGGTGGGGGGCCGTGCTCGATCTCGGCTCTGCTGCGGTCATCGCCGTGCTGGGCGTGGCCCTGATCCTCGGGCCGTGGCTGTACCAGCTGTCGGGCGACCTGTCGGACGAGCGCCGGGAGCGAGTGCGTTCGCAGGAGCGTGCGGACGTGGCCGCGCACCTGCACGACTCGGTCCTGCAGACCCTGGCGCTGCTGCAGAAGAATCCGGCCGATGCCGCGCAGGTGGCGACGCTGGCCCGCCGCCAGGAGCGAGAGCTCCGTTCGTGGCTCTACGGCTCGGACGAGGCGGTCGGCGACCGGTTCGGAGCCACCCTGCGGGGGGTCGCCGCCGAGGTCGAGGACGCCCACGAGGTCGCGATCGAGACCGTCGTGGTCGGCGACGCGCCGATGGGCCCAGATGTCATGGCCCTGGTGCGAGCCGCGCGTGAAGCGATGGTCAACGCGTCCAAGCACGCGTCGGTCGACCGCATCGACGTGTACGCCGAGATCGACGGGGAGACCGCCTCGGTGTTCGTCCGCGACCGGGGCACGGGATTCGATCCCGACCAGATCGCCGACGACCGGATGGGGGTGCGGCGCTCGATCATCGATCGCGTCGAACGGCACCGCGGTACTGCGGTGATCCGCAGCGCCCCCGGGGAGGGCACCGAGGTCCGACTCTCGGTCCCCATACGGGCCCACTCCGTCACCCAGCCCGTCGTTCGACCGGTCGACGTCACCGTCAACGCCACAGCCGAGGAGAGCACCCCATGAACCAGGACGCCATCCACCGGCCCGCCGCGATGGGACGGGCCTCGGACCGGTTGAGGGTCGTGGTGGTGGACGACCACGCCATGTTCCGCACGGGGGTCCGGGCCGAGATCGCCGGCGCGGTCGACGTGATCGGTGAGGCCGAGGACGTCGACAGCGCGGTCCGGATCATCTCGGACCTGGTGCCGGACGTGGTGCTGCTGGACGTCCACATGCCCGGCGGCGGGGGCCTGGAGGTGATGCGACGCCTGAATCTGCGACCGTCCGGCACCACGTTCCTGGCGCTCTCGGTCAGCGACGCCGCCGAGGACGTCATCGGCATCATCCGGGCCGGAGCGCGGGGGTACGTCACCAAGAACATCTCCGGTGCCGACCTGATCGATGCGGTGGCCCGAGTCGCGGCCGGCGACGCGGTGTTCTCGCCGCGACTGGCCGGATTCGTGCTGGACGCGTTCGCCGGCACCATCGAGATCGCCCAGGTCGACGAGGACCTGGATCGCCTCACCGAGCGCGAGCGCGAGGTGATGCGGCTGATCGCCCGTGGCTACGCCTACAAGGAGGTGGCCAAGGAGCTGTTCATCTCGATCAAGACCGTCGAGACGCATGTGAGCAGCGTCCTGCGCAAGCTGCAGCTGTCCAGCCGGCACGAGCTGACCCGCTGGGCCAACGACCGTCGCCTGATCTGACTCTGCGCCAACGACAGGCTGGACGGACCGGCCGCCGACCACGCTCTCGTGGCAGCG
>JBBSRN010000031.1:0-14751 GCA_038242985.1 Propionibacteriales bacterium
CCAGCGTCGACCTGCGGAGCGTCACAGTTGTCTGGTCAGGCACGATGCAGCAAGATCAAGGCACCAGTCCACCCAGAAAGCGTGACGATGACCCAGAAGCAGTCGATCCTCGGACGTGTCGCCCAGCTGACCAAGGCCAACATCAACTCCCTCCTCGACAAGGCCGAGGATCCGGAGAAGATGCTCGATCAGCTCGTGCGGGACTACACCACCTCCATCGCCGACGCCGAGGAGGCCGTCGCCCAGACGATCGGCAACCTGCGGATGGCCGAGGCCGATCACGCCGAGGACATCAAGGCCTCCCAGGAATGGGGCACCAAGGCGCTCGCCGCCTCGCGCAAGGCGGACTCGCTGCGCACCTCCGGTCAGCCCACCGAGGCCGACAAGTTCGACACCCTGGCCAAGGTCGCCCTCGGCAAGCAGATCGGCTACGAGAACGAGGCGAAGTCGGCGGCTCCGCAGATCGCCTCGCAGAACGAGGTCGTCGAGAAGCTCAAGACCGGACTCATCCAGATGAAGTCCAAGCTCGGCGACCTGCAGTCCCGCCGCGACCAGCTGGTCGCCCGGCAGAAGACCGCCGAGGCCCAGGCCCAGGTGCACCAGGCGGTCAAGTCGATCGACGTGCTCGATCCGACCAGCGAGGTCTCGCGCTTCGAGGACAAGGTCCGACGGGTCGAGGCCCAGGTCGCGGGCCAGAGCGAGCTCGCGGCATCCAGCCTGGACTCGCAGTTCGACGAGCTCGAGGCGGACAGCGACGCCGCCGAGATCGAGGCACGTCTGTCCGAGCTCAAGGGCGCCGCCGCTCCCGCCGCCGTCGAAGCCCCCACGGAGTAGGAGCACCCCATGGCCAAGATCAACGAATCCCTCAGCTATCCCGGTGCCGACGTCGAGGCGGTGTACGCACTCATCACCGACCAGGCGTTCCGCACCGAGTCCTGCGAGCACCAGGGCTCCTCGGACATCACCGTGACCGTCGAGCCCGAAGGTGAGGGCGCGACCGTGACCGTGAAGCGCACGCAGGCAGCAGCCGTGCCCGACTTCGTCAAGAAGTTGACCGGCGAGACCGTCAAGGTCACGCAGACCGAGAAGTGGAGCGGCCCCGCCGCCGACGGTTCACGTACCGCGGACATCAAGGTCAGCATCATCGGCCAGCCGGCCGAGATGAACGGCACCGCCACCCTGTCCCCGGGCGCGGACGGCTCGAAGTTCGACGTGGTCGGCGACGTCAAGGTCTCGATCCCGTTCATCGGCAAGAAGATCGAGCCCGAGATCTCCAAGGCGATCGTCGCCTCGCTCCATGAAGAGGTCGAGTACGGCAAGACGAACCTCTAGTCACCGCGTCGGGTCCATGGGGCCCGATCGGTGACCACGTCGATGACGGCGGCGATCTCCTGCGTGGCGAACCACGCGAGATCGCCGCTGTCGTCGACGGCTGCATGCAACGACTGGACCACGTCGATCGTGATGGGCCCGTCCGGATCGTCGGTCTCGGCGACGGCGACAGCCGGTGCCTCGTCAGCCGCGGCCCCCAACGCGTCCAGCTCGTCCTGCTCGTCGGCGGACGCCGCGACGTACCCCTCGACGGTGACGGACTCGCCGCCGGCCAGGCGCCTCAGCTCGACGGCGCCGACCGGCAGGTAGACGCGGGTCACGACGGCCTCCTCACGACCGGGTCGGACGCTGGCGGCCGCGGGGCGCGCGGCCCGTGCGCGACGAGATCGAGTCGACCAGCTCGGTCAGGGCGTCCTCGATGCACTGGGCCAGGACATCGACGTCCGGTATCGCGTCGCGGTCGGCGACGATCCCGAAGAAGACCTTGCCCCGGTACGACGTGACGCCGATCGAGATGGCCCGCTGTCCGCTCAACGGCACGCACGGATAGACCTCGGACACCGCCTCGCCGGCCATGTACACCGGATCCCGGGGGCCCGGCACGTTCGTGATGACGATCTGGTGACCGCGTCCGGACTCCGCGTCCGCGACCCGCGCGCCCACGGCGTGGAACGTGGAGGTGGCGAAGCCCGGCAGGTTCGCCAAGGTGTTGGCGGCCACCGCCGAGCCGGTCTCGCGATGGTCCTTCAACGCGTAGGACACCTGGTGCAGACGCACGACCGGGTTGGTCTCCCCCACCGGCAGCGACAGCAGGTGCCCACGCACGGTCGAACCGAGCGAGGTGGGCAGCCCGTCATCGGAGGCGACAGACATCGGCACCATCGCACGAAAGCTCGTCTTGGCGGTGACCGGTTCGGCGCGGGTGAGCATCCAACCCCTGATCCCACCGGTGATCACGGCGAGGATGACGTCGTTGACCGTGCCACCGTGGGCCTCGCGCACCGAGCGGAAGGAGTCCAGATCAGCGGCCAGGGTCGCGAACCGGCGATGTCGCGACAGCTCGGTCGACAACACCGTGCGCGGTGTGCTGGCGTCGGCGCCGATGACTGGCAGTCGCCGGACCAGGCGCCCCAGGTTGTGCTCGGCGACGCGCAGCGCTTCGCCGGGGTGCCTGAGGTTGTGGTTCAACGTCTCGCTGATCAGGGTGGACGAGCGCGGGCCGGGGCGCGGCTCCCAGTCCTCGTGCGGGATGTCGCGCTCGTTGGCGGTCTCCTCCAGCAGCACCTGTGCGAGGTCGATGGTGTGCGATCCGTCGACCAGCGACTGGTGCGCCTTGAACAGCAGAGCCAGCTGATTGCCCTGGTAGCCCTCGATCAGGTACAGCTCCCACAAAGCGCGATCCAGATCGAGCCGGCGTGCGATCAGGCGCCCCACGAGCTCGTGCAACGAGTCCATGCTGCCCGGACGAGGCAGCGCGGAGCGGCGCACGTGCAGCGAGAGATCGAAGTTCTCATCGTCGAGCCACACCGGCGTACCCAGTCCGCCCGGGACGAAGCGCGGCACTTGGCGGTAGCGCGGCACGAGGTCGATGCGCTCGTTGATGACGTGGACCAGACGGTCGTGGTCGAGCCGGGCACCCGGCTCGAGGATCGCGAGGGAGGCCACCTGGCGTGGAACCGTCGGGCTGTCCTGGTGCAGGAACATGGCGTCCAGCGGGCTCAACCGTTGCATCGTACTCCTTGGTGTGTGCGTCGAAGTTACCACTCGGTCATGAGCCGGTGGACTGGACGACACGCAGGCTGGAGACGAACGCCTCCAGCCGTGAGACGAACGGTGACGACGGGCCCGCGACCCGGGGTGTGTGGCCCGCGAGAGCGGCCGCGTCCCAGGTCGCCTGATCGAACGGCAGGTGTGACTGTGGGGTGACCCCGGTCAGTCGCGCCACCGTGGCGTCGATCTCACGATCGGACCAGCCCAGGGTGCGTCGGGTCATGTTGATCAGCACCCGCGGGGAACGGCCCCCAGCGACTCCGGCGAGATCGTGCAGGGCACGCACGAGCCGGGTGAGTCCCAGTGGTTCGGCCCGTCCGACCACGA
Source organism: Propionibacteriales bacterium (assembly GCA_038242985.1). Taxonomy (GTDB): domain Bacteria; phylum Actinomycetota; class Actinomycetes; order Propionibacteriales; family Nocardioidaceae; genus Aeromicrobium. Next base: position 3,430 of record JBBSRN010000031.1, read on the forward strand.
CGATCTCGTCGGCGCGCTCGAGCACCGAGATCGTGCTCTGGTGCCGCCCACCAGCCATCGAGCCGTCGGGCTCGATCCCGTGACCACAATCGACCACGACGGCATCGGACGTCTCGGTCAACCGGGTGAGCACGAGGTCCAGCGCGCTGGGCCGGACCTGCGACCACATGTCGGCACGCGGCAGGCCGCTGAGCAGTCGCAGTCGCGGCTCGACGATCTCGGCATGCTGATCGACCTCCTCGACCCGGCCCTGGTTGGCCGCGCGACATCCCGCGACCACGCCCGACACGTCGTCGAGCACGCCCAGCATCTGGGCCTGCGCTCCCCCGTCGACGTCGACGTCGGCCAGCACGGTGTCGGTGCCTCGCGCCGCCAACGCCGACGCGATGGCCAAGGCCACCGAGCTGCGCCCGGGTGCTCCGGCGGGGCCCCACACCGCGATCAGCGGCGCCACAGGCAGGCTGTCGGCAGGCACGCCGGGAGCGAGATCGAGGTGCACCACGGCATCGAGGTCCTCGACCCCGAACGACCGGCCGAGACCGAGGCGTGCAGTCTGTTCGGGACTGGCCTCGACCGCGACGACGCGGACCCCCGCCCGCGACATCTGGTCGACGACGTCGAGATCGAGCCCGGGCAGCTCTGCGGACACCAGCGCGACCTGGCCGAGGCCGGTGCCCATGACGGCGAGCAGGTCCGCCAGGTCGACGCAACGGCGCGTCAGTCGAAGCGTGCGGGACTGCTCCAGATGGGCCAGCACCCGACGTTCCCAGGTCGCGCCCGCTGCGGCCAGCACGACGTCCACTACGACACCCGGACGATCGTGACGCGACCCGCGGCGACCGTGGAGACGACGCCTCCGGTCAACGACGCGACCGGCACCTCGACCAACACCGTCCGCGCCAGCGCACCACCGAGCGAGCCCGCGTCCGACCCGGCACGAAGCACCCGGACCGGTCCCAGCACCCGGGTCGACGGACGCTGGACGTCGTCGCTGGTGGATCCCGGTCCGACCCAGATCTCGACCTCGTCGCCGGTGCGCAGGTCGGTGGGCGCAGCCCCTTCGGTGACCGTGACCGGCAGCTGTCGGACCTCCGCCCGATCGCGCCGCGCCAGCGCGGTGGTGTCCAGCAGGGTGCCGGCCGGCACGTCACGATCCCACTGCAGGTCACCGACGGCACTGGGCAGCTCGTCGGTGACGCGCAGGTACTGCTGCGCACTGGGGTCGTCGAGCCGCACGCGGCTGGACACCAGGTCGTCGGCGTTCAGCACCTCGCCGGCCCGCACGTCGGCGGCGACCCGCCAGTAGGCCGTCGTGTCGTCGTTCATCGCGACCAGCCGGGCCCCGAGCACCGTGGCGCCGAGCACCAGCAGCACACCGACCAGAAGCCGCGGATCCGCCCACGGTCTGAGTCGTAGGCGTTCTGCTCGCTCGTCGGACTTCCCGGCCCCCCGCCGATTCCCCATGCAACGGTTCTACCGTTCGCCAACGCTTCCGTCCACCCCCCTTGCACCCCGTCCACAGGTGGTTCGGACGGTCCTCTGACCTGACACCGCCGCGTGACAGACTGCTGGCATGCCCGCGACCCCGCGTTTCCTCACGCTGCCCGACGTGGCCGAGGTGCTCAACGTGACGGTTCGCCAGACCTACGCGCTCGTGCGTTCAGGCGATCTGCGCGGCATCCAGGTCGGCGGTCGCGGCCAGTGGCGCATCGAGAACAGCGAGCTCGAGGACTACATCGATCGTCAGTATGCGCGGACCGATGCAACGGTGTCGGAGACGCCTGGAGACACGGTGTCGGAGACGCCCGACGGGCTGGTGTCGGAGACGCCTGGGGACATCGCCTCGGAGACTCAGGACGACGAGCACCGCTCATCGTCCTGAGGTGACCACCGAAATGGCGCTCAGCACCAGCAGCCGCGGCTCCTGATCGCCGGCGGCAAGGCGCACGAAGTCGGCACCGACGGCCTCGATCATGCCGTCGACCGATCGCTCGTCCATGAGCGTCACTCGCACCGGCTCACCGCCATCGCGCAGTCGCCGTAGAGCACGCGCCCAGCCCAGTCCGGCATCGAGACGACCCGGTGGATCGGACCGTCGCTCGCTGCGCAGCACCGAGGACACCGCGGGGCACGCCACCAGATGATCGACCCGCTCGGCGCGCACCCGGACCAGGTGCTCGTTGACTGCGGCGACCGTGCCCACCACCTGACCGGCCCCCCGAACCTCGAGCACCACCTGTCCGCCGACGAGATCGCGCCACGAGGTGGCGGCCCAGATCTCGTCGCGCAGATCGGCGGCCAGCCCTTCCTGCTCGGCCCTGTCGATCTCGTCCGCCTCGGCCTCGAGGTCGGAGAACAGCCTGTCCCAACGCATGACTGCACGGTATCCCACAGGCCGCGCCATCGCTCTTGACACGTATTCAAACGACTGCAAAAGTCATGAAAGTAAACAAACGTGGTCAAACGTGGAGACGAAATGCGAGTCAGCAGAGCAGGGCGAGTCACCGGCATCACCGCGATGCTGGTCATCGCCGTGTCGGCGCCCGGAGCCGATCACGCCCTCGCCCAGGTCGCCGCTGACGACTTCCCGACCGCAGTGGTCGCCGCCGGCCAGCTGGGTGCGCTGGCCACGTCGTGCTGGGTGCTCTTGGTGCTGGCCAGCGGAGCGGCCCACGTCCGGATGCCCGGCGTACCGGCGTCGCTTCGAGCCTTGCTGTTCACCACGGTGATCGTCACGGCCGTCGCCGGGCCGGCCCGCGCCGAGACGACCCACGACCTCGACGGCCTCACCCTCCCGGATCGTCCGTCGATCGTTCAGACGCCGAGTGTCAGCGGACGAAGCAGCCCCAAGCCTCCTGCGTCCCCCGGGGTCACGGTGGGTCCGGGCGACACGCTCTGGAGCATCGCCACCGAGCACCTGCCCCAGGACGCCTCGGTCGCCGACGTGGCCCGAGACGTGGAGCGGTGGTACGCCGCCAATCGTCGCCTCGTCGGGCCAGATCCCGACCTCGTCCACCCCGGGCAGGTCCTCACGCCACCCCACCCAGAACAGGACGACTCATGAAGACTGCCCACGCACTCGCCGCGGCGCGTCCCGCACCGGTCTGGGACGCCACCGCAGACGTCATCGAGACGCAGATCCCGTTGCCCTTCCCCGGTATCGCGCCTGTCCTGCCGGTGCCGGTCGAGCGGGACGACATCGGACCACTGCGCCATCGTTGCGCGCGGTTCATGCAGGCGATGGTCGAGGTGCTGTCCGGCGAGCGCCCCGCACGTCAGATGGCGGCGTGGATGGCGCCTGACGTCTACACCGAGCTGCAACGACGCCTCCAGCTCCAGGCACAGGCCGCGGCAGCGACCCCTCGTCGCCGCAGCACCGCACGACTGGTCAGCGTGCACGTCTCGATGGTCGACGACCAGGTCGCCGAGGTGGCCGCCCGCATGGTGCACCGCCAACGCTCCCACGCGATCGCGGTGCGCCTCGAACCCCAGGCCACCCACCGCGGCGAGATGGTCTGGCGCTGCACCGCCCTGGAGTGGGCCTGATGCTGTGGCCGACCGTTCTCGCTGAGACTGACGTTCCGACGACGACACGCTGGCATTTCATGTCGGAACGTCAGGCTCAGCGGGAACCGAGCGTCATCGGTTGTTCTTGCGGGACTTGCGCTGCTGCTTGGTCTTCTGGCGGGCCTTGTTCTTGGCATTGGCCTGGCGGCGCGCCTCGGTCTCCTCGGCGTCGCCTTCGGTGTCGGTGTCCGACGTCGTGCGCACCTCGCCGTCGCCGTCCTCGCTGGGCCCGGAGTACGACAGCGGCTGCTTCTTCTTCGTGCTCTCCTGCCCGATGCCCTTGGGCAGCTGGGCCGGCAACGCACCGGCGTCCTCGGCAGCGGCTTCGTCGGCCGCGGCGGTCTGCACCTGGACGTCCAGGTTGAACAAGAAGCCGACCGACTCCTCGGCGATGCCCTCCATCATGGCGGTGAAGAGCTCGAAGCCCTCGCGCTGGTACTCGATCAACGGATCGCGCTGGCTGTAGGCACGCAGGCCGATGCCTTCGCGCAGGTAGTCCATCTCGTAGAGGTGCTCGCGCCACTTGCGGTCGAGCACGCTGAGCACGACCTTGCGCTCGAGCTCGCGGATGACGTCAGCGCCGAGCTCGGTCTCGCGACGGTCGTAGCTGGCCGTGGCGTCAGCGGTCAGCGTGTCGATGAGATCGGCTCGCGTCATTCCTTCACGGCCACCCGCCGCTGACTCCGCCTCCTGGACCGTGAGGCCGACCGGGTACAGCGTGCCCAGCGCCGTCCAGAGCTGCTCCAGCTCCCACTGCTCGGGGAACCCCTCGGTGGCACCGGTGACATAGGCCCCGATGACCTCGCCGATCATCTCCTCGACCCAGGCGCGCAGGTTGCGTCCCTCGAGCACTTCACGGCGCTCGGCGTAGATGACCTCGCGCTGGCGGCTCATGACGTCGTCGTACTTGAGGATGTTCTTGCGGGTGTCGAAGTTCTGGGCCTCGACCTGGGACTGCGCCGAGGCGATGGCACCGGTGACGCGCTTGTTCTCGATCGGCACGTCGTCGGGAATCTTCATGGTCTGCAGCACCCAGTCCACCCAGTCCGCCTTGAACAGGCGCATCAGGTCGTCCTCGAGCGAGAGGTAGAACCGCGAGACGCCGGGGTCACCCTGACGTCCCGAACGCCCGCGCAGCTGGTTGTCGATGCGACGCGACTCGTGTCGCTCGGTGCCGATGACTGCCAGCCCGCCGGCTGCGGTGACCTCGTCGTGCTCGGCGGCCACCTGGTCGGCCATCTTCTTGAGCGTGTCGTTCCACGCGCCCTCGTAGGCCTCGGAGTCCTCCAACGGGTCCAGGCCCTGCCCGCGCAGCGCGGCATCGGCGAGGAACTCCACGCTGCCGCCGAGCATGATGTCCGTGCCGCGACCGGCCATGTTGGTGGCCACCGTCACCGCACCCTTGTGACCGGCCATCGCGACGATGGCGGCCTCGCGATCGTGCTGCTTGGCGTTGAGTACCTCGTGCGGCACGCCGCGCTGCTTGAGCAGCTTGGACAACCGCTCGCTCTTGGCGACGCTGGTGGTGCCGACCAGGATGGGCTGACCATGGGCGTGGCGATCGGCGATGTCGTCGACGACGGCGTTGAACTTGGCGTCCTCGGTGCGGTAGACCAGATCAGGCTCGTCCGCGCGGGCGATCGGCTTGTTCGTGGGGATCGGCACGACGCCGAGCTTGTAGGTCTTGTCGAACTCCGAGGCCTCGGTCAGCGCAGTGCCCGTCATGCCGCCGAGCTTGTCGTAGAGCCGGAAGTAGTTCTGCAAGGTGATGGTGGCGAGCGTCTGGTACTCCTCGCGGATGCGCACGCCCTCCTTCGCCTCGATGGCCTGGTGCAGACCCTCGTTGTAGCGGCGACCGTCCAGGATGCGTCCGGTGTGCTCGTCGACGATCAGCACCTCGCCGTCGATGACGACGTAGTCCTTGTCGTTCCGGAACAGCTCCTTGGCCTGGCTGGCGTTGTTCAGAAAGCTGATCAACGGGGTGTTGACCGTGTCGTACAGGTTGTCGATGCCGAGCTGGTCCTCGACGACGGTGATGCCGTCGGCCGTGACCGCGATGGTGCGCTTCTTCTCGTCGACCTCGTAGTGCACCTCCTCGGACATGCGACCGATGATGCGGGCGAACTCGCCGTACCACTTGACCTCCTCCTCGGTGGGGCCGGAGATGATCAGCGGCGTGCGCGCCTCGTCGATGAGGATCGAGTCGACCTCGTCCACGACGGCGTAGTGGTGGCCGCGCTGCACGCACTCGACGATGTCGTCGGCCATGTTGTCGCGCAGGTAGTCGAAGCCGAGCTCGTTGTTGGTGGCGTAGGTGATGTCGCAGAGGTAGGACTCGCGCCGCTCGGCCGGGGTCATGGACGGCAGGATCATGCCGACCGTCAGTCCCAGGTACTGGTGCACGCGCCCCATCCACTCGGCGTGGTACTTGGCGAGATAGTCATTCACCGTGACGATGTGCACACCCTCACCGGTCAGGGCGTTGAGATAGGCCGGGAGGGTCGAGACCAGCGTCTTGCCCTCACCGGTCTTCATCTCCGCGATGTTGCCCAGGTGCAGCGCAGCGCCGCCCATGACCTGGACGTCGAAGTGACGCTGACCGAGCACGCGCCAGGCCGCCTCGCGCACCGTGGCGAAGGCCTCAGGCATGAGGTCGTCGACGCTCTCCCCGCCAGCCAGCCGCTCACGGAACTCGGCGGTCATGCCGCGCAGGTCATCCTCGGACATCGACGTGTAGTCGTCCTCGAGTGAGTTGACCTGCTTGGCGACGGCCTCCAGCTGACGAAGAATCTTGCCTTCGCCCATGCGGAGGATCTTGTCGATGACTTTGGGCACGTCGGTGAACTTCCTGAAGAGGTGGGCCTGACGATGTGCAGGTGGAGCCAGCCCAGTCTAGCGACGGGCCAGAACGGAGGTCAGGCCAGCGGCCAGGTCACCTCGGATCGGCGGCGAGACACGGTCCAGATCCAGCCACTGCGCCATCACGGTGAGCTCGTCGGCGAGCTGCTCGGCGGTGTCGTCCGGAGCATGCTCCTCGGCCCAGGCGCCGTGGACGATCAGCCGCCGCCCGGCACGATCGGCCTTGAGATCGACCCGCGCGACGAGACGGTCCCCGAGCAGGAACGGCAGGACGTAGTAGCCGTACACCCGATCGGCGGCCGGCACGTAGATCTCGATGCGGTACCGGAAGTCGAACAGCTTCTCGGTGCGGGTGCGCTCGAACACGAGGGGGTCGAACGGGCTCAGAAGGGCGCGCGCCCGGACCGCACGCGGCACGACTGCGTCGCGGTGCCGGTAGGCGGGACGTTCCCATCCCGCGATCTCGGCGCGCACGAGCACACCGGCCTCGACCAGCTCGGCGACCGCGCGCTGGGTGGGCTCGGGCGCGGTGCGGAAGTAGTCGCGAAAGCACGGTTCCGTGCCGATGCCGTGCGCCCGTGCCGCATGCTCCACCAGCGCCCGGTGTGCCTCGTCATCAGCGAGTGCGGGCCGCTGCAGGATCGCTGCGGGAATGACGCGCTCGGGCAGATCGTACTCACGCTCGAAGGCAGCGTTACGACGGGCGGACGTCACGATGCCGGCATGGAACAGATGCTCCAGCGCCTGCTTGGTCTGCGACCAGTTCCATCCCCAGTGCGGACGCTCGCGGTCCGGTTCCGCGTCGATCTCACGGGCCGTGACCGGACCACGCTCCCGCACCTCGGCGAGCACCCGTTCGACCAGCTGCGGATGGCTCCGCCCGATCTGCTCGGGACCGCCCCAGATGCCGTGCCGGCTGATCATCCGGTGCTGCATCGCCGGCCACAGCTCGACGTCGACGAAGGTGGCCACATGGGCCCAGTACTCGAACATGGCACGCGATGAGCGCTTGGCCGGCGCGTTCGCCTGCCCGCCGCATGCGGCGTGGAAGACCGCCAGATCGTACGGCCCCATCCGGGAGTACAACGGCATGTAGTGAGCCCGCTGCAGCACGTTGACCGAGTCGATCTGGAAGAAGCCGAGCCGGCGCACGGTCCGGCGCAGGTGCGTCGACGTCACCGGACCGACAGGACGCGAGCGGGTGAAGCCCTGCGCGGCGAGCGCGATGCGCCGAGCCTGCAGAACGGTGAAGCGCTCGGTGCTCGATGAGCCCGGGTCCGGCTCGGTGCTCGATGAGCCCGGGTCCGGCTCGGTCACGGCATGTCGTCGACGAGCTTGCTGCGCACCGCGAACATCGCGGCCTCCATGCGCGACTTCATCTGCAGCTTCTCCAAGATGTTGCGAATGTGGTTCTTGACCGTGTTCTCGCTGATGAACAGCTCTTCGGCGATCTCACGGTTGCTCATGCCGCGGGCGACGTGGCGCAGGACGCCGAGCTCACGAGGCGTGAGATTGGTGGCCGGGGCCGGGCTCTTGGACATCGTCACGAACTCATCGAGCAGCTTGGTGGCCATGCTGGGGCTGATCAACGACTGCCCCGACGCGACCAGTCGAACGGCCTCGGCGACCTGGTCGTAGGTGGAACCGTCCTTGAGCAGGTAGCCAGACGCACCACTGCGGATCGACTCGTACAGATCGGATTCCTCGTCACTGGCCGTGAGCATGATGATGCCGGTCGTCGGCGAGATCTGCTTGATCGCCGCACACGTCTCGACCCCGCTACGACCGGGCATGCGCACGTCGAGCAGGACGATGTCGAACGGGTTGTCGGCCACGAGCTCGAGCGCGGCGTCGCCGTCGTCGCACTCCTCGAGCTCGAGGTCGTCGTCGGCGCCAAGCACCATCTTGACACCGCGACGGAAGAGCTCCTGGTCATCGACCAAGAGCACGCGAATCCTGCCAGACGCTGGGGCCACAGTCAGATCATGCCAGAAGCGATGCGCCGAACCCACGACCGCCGACCAGCGACCGACAAACGTGTCACTCCGTCACATCGAGGTGGATCACGCCGTAGTCGTATCCCTTGCGCAGGTAGACCACGCTGGGACGCATCGAATCCTTCTCCAGGAACAAGAAGAAGTCGTGACCGACGAGCTCCATCTCGTACAGGGCCTGGTCCAGCGTCATCGGCTGAGCCTGGTGGGTCTTCTCACGCACGACGACCGGGCAGTCGCCCTCGGACTCGATGCCCGACGTCGGTGCGGGTGCGGGCGCTTCCGGCTCCCGGCCCTCGTCGAGGAAGGCCACCGGCAGATCGGCGGTCGCATCGGCGAGTGACTGCGGGCTGTGCTTGCGCTGGTGGGTGCGCAGGCGGTCGTTGGTGCGCCGCAGCCGCGATTCCAGCTTGTCGATGGCCGCATCGAGTGCGGAGTGCTGATCGGTGGACGATGCCTCGGCGCGCACGGCGGGCCCGGTCGACCTCAGGGTCATCTCGACGCGGGCAGCGTTCTCGTGCTGGCGCGGGTTCTTCTCGTGCGTGACCTCGACCTCGACCCGCAGGATCTTCTGGCGGGAGTCGTACTTGTCGATGCGGCGGAGCTTCTCCTGGACATGTTCACGGAACCGATCCGAGATCTCGCTGTTACGACCGTTGACGACAATTTCCATGGGAACTCCCTCAAGGTGGTGTCCGCGATGGCGACGCGCGTTTCATGCCATGCCACGACCGTAGCCCGCTGTGACGTGAAGCACCAGAGGACGCGTCGACGCGGCCGGATCCATGCCGATCTCGCAGCACGACCGGGCACGTTCAGCGCCCAGCACGCTCCGCGCCAGGTGCCGTGGCAGCGATCGTCGCGGCCCCCTGGACGCCCCACCCCTTGACGGCCAGCGCGCGCGCCGCCTCGGCCAGCGTCGATCCGGTGGTGACCACGTCGTCGATGATGAGGATCGAGGTGTCCAGCGGCAGTCGGTGACGATCGATCAGCAAGAAGGCGTGATGCATGTTGACGGCCCGGCCCTCGGCTCCCAGACCGGCCTGGTCGGCAGTGCGCCGAGCTCGCCGCAGCACTGGATGCACGGTCACCCGGTGCTCGACCCGTGCCAGTCTCTCGGCGGCCGCTCGGGCCAAGGTGAGCACGAGGTCGTCGCCGCGCCGCCACCTGGCCGGCCAGGACGTGGGCACCGGCACCAGCGCGACGTCGCCGTCCGCAGCAGTCGCCACCGCCGCGGCGAGGTGGTGCGACAAGAAGTCGGTGAGCGGAAAGCGGCCGTGCTCCTTCCAGTCCACGACGACCCGGCGCAGGGCCCCCCGGTGAGGCCCGGCCGCCGTGACCTGGAGGTGGCCGGCGCGGCGCGCGGTGGTGACGTCGAACGGGGCCGGTCGGATCGCGGCCGCGCATCGCGCGCACACCGCCAGGGCAGCCCGCCCGCAACCGGGACACGCGGCACCCACGAACAGATCGGCTGCCGCGACGACGTGACGTGTGCTCCCGGTGCCCATGGGGGCATCGTCCTCCCGACGGGGCTCCGCAACGGCTCGCTGCCGTGGCCTGTGGACAGCGGTCCTCGCCGTCAGCGGCTGTGACCGAGGCTGCGGACCGGATCGCCAGCGGCGAGCTGCCAGGTCCCGCGCTCACTGAGGTACCACATCCGCCCGCGGGGATCGGTGGCGTAGGTCGAGGCGTCCGAGCCCGATCCGATGACCAGGCGGGAGGTGTCGACATCGGGCAGCACAGCGCCGACGTTGCTGGAGCTGATGGGCCCGGTCGACCCGTCGATCAGCGCCGTCTGGACCTGGATGCCGGCGTCCGTGCTGGCCAGGAAGCTGACCCGCACGTCATCGGCCCAGACGGCTGATCGCGGCTGCACGCCGCCCACGTCGACGCGACGCGGTCGCGCGAGCCCGGTGGGCGCCCCCCGCGCGTCGCGGACGACCCGCCCCACCCGCACCGACGCATCGGCGCCGGTGCCGGTCGTGACGACGTACCGGGCACCCTCTGGCGAGATGTCGAGGCTGCGGACGTCCAGGCCCTTCAGCGATCCGGAGTCCAGGTTCGCGGGAGCTGCTGCGACGACACGCACGCGGGAGTCACCGCCGGGACTGTCGACCAACCAGAACTGACCGTCCACGTCGGTCACCGGATCGATGAGGTCGGTGCCCGTGAGCGTCCGCCGGATCTTGCCGGTCAGCGACGCGATGCGGACCGAGGCGCGGTTCTTCGCCACCAGGGCAAGACGCTGGTCGGTCACTGCCACCGCGGCGGCTCCGCCCGCCGACGCGCCCCAGGGCCCCTCGAGGCGCGCGACATCGCCAGCGTCGACCTCGACCACCCGGTCGCCCACCAGCGCGTGGGTGCCGCCGGCGTCGTCACCGGCACCGAACTCCGCCCAGCTGGAGAGGGGCTGCTCGGCGACGTTGCGCGGTCGGACCGCGCTGGACCCGACCGATATCCGCACGCTGCTGACGCCGGGGACCTGTCGAAGCGTCCACACCACCTGGGCGGACAGGCGCTCCACGTCTGACTCCTTGCGAGGTCCTGCGGTGAATCCGACGTCGGCGACTCTCCTGTCGACCGTCACGGTGGCCCGGAGGTCGTCCGGACCCGGGACGAAGGTGCGTACCTGCCTGGACGGGTCGCCCTGGGTGAGTGCCGTGACCAGTGCGGCAGCCAGCCGGTCCTCGACCAGCAGGTGCACCGGCTGTGGGACGAGACGTCGGCCCGTCCGGTCGAAGAAGTACAGCACGAACGGCCGGAAGTAGTCCGCGAAGAACTTGGCCGTGACCAGCAGTCCGGGTTGGGGGTTGGCGATGCGCCACTGCCCGTCCACCTGCACCAGCTCGTAGTCCACGCTCGTGCGGTCGCGAGCCGATGTGTACCGGCCCTGGGAGTCCAG
>JBBSRN010000032.1:0-14719 GCA_038242985.1 Propionibacteriales bacterium
ACTCCGTCCGCACGGCGAGCGCGGTCATCTCGGCGAACACGGTGGTCCCGAGACCGGCGAGGCGTGCGGCTGAGGTCCTCATGGGCTCCGACACTAGATCACCTCGGCGGAACAATCCTGCGGTTCGCGCTCGATCGATCCAGCGACCCGGTACGTGGGTCCGGGTCAGGGCCGGTCACGGGCCGGTGTCGTCAGAGGGGTCGCGGCGACACGTCTGCCTGCGGCCACCGACGGATGCTGCCACGTGGATCCACCTACGATGGCGCGATGGACACCGCCGGTCTGGGACGCACCCGGATCGCGGTGTCGGCCGGCTTCTTCGCGCAGGGGCTGGTGTTCGCCGCGATCGTCACGCAGGTGCCGCGGCTGCAGGACCGGTTCGGCTACGGCGAGGGCACCATCACGGCGATCCTGGTGATGATCGCGGTGCTGTCCGGCGTGGGCAGCGTCGTCGCTGGGCTGGTCGCCGCCCGGCGTTCCAGCGGCACGGCGTTCGTCGGCGCTCTGCTGGTCATCGCTGCCGGTGCCCTGCTGATCGGTGTGTCGCCGTCGTTCGTTCCGATGGTGGGGGCCTTCGCGTTCTACGGGCTCGGTCTGGGCGCCGTCGACGCCAGCATGAACATGCAGGGCGTGCGGGTCCAGTCGGCACTCGGTCGCAGCGTGATGGGCGGATTCCACGGTTGGTGGAGCGTCGGCGGCATCGTCGGCGCGCTGTACACCTCGGGCACCACGGGTGTGGACATGCCGGTGTCCGTGTCGCTGGGGATCGTCGCAGCTGCGACGGCGATCGCCACCGTGGCCGGCGCCGGGCACTTCGTGCACGGACGAGAGGCAGATGCCGATGCCGGGTTGTCGGCGGCAGGCCTCGACCTCCCGTGGCGGCCCGTGCTCGTGTTCGGTGCGGTGATCCTCATCTTCTATGCCGCCGACACCGGCACCCTCGCCTGGAGCAGCGTGTACCTCGACGACGCACTCGGCGCCTCGAAGGCCGTGGTGCCGCTGGGTTTCGCGGCCTACCAGGTGGGCGCCCTCGCTTCGCGATTCGGCGGCGATCTGCTGGTCCGCCGTCGGGGTGCTGCATGGGTCGCCGGTACGGGCACCGCGGTGGGGGTGGTCGGGCTCGGCGTCGTCGTCGCCGCGCCCGTGTCGGCCGTCGCGATCGTCGGGTTCGCCGTCACCGGACTCGGCCTGGCCATCCTCGCGCCGCTGTCGTTCGCCGCCCTGTCCTCGGCGGTTCCGGCAGCGGCCCTCGACGTCGCGATCGCGCGCATGAATCTCGCGAACTACCTCGGTGCCATCCTCGGCGGCGGTGTCATCGGTGCTGCCGCGTCGGCCGGGCACCTGCGCTGGGCGTTCGTCATCCCACTGGCCGTGGTGCCGCTGGTGTGGACTGCGGTGCGCTCGTTCCCCGGCGCGGGCGGTCGCGCCCCAGCAGTGAAGCGGTCGCCGCACGGCTGAGCGCCTGGGGACAGAGGTCACCCCACCGTTCTCGGGGGGTGAAACGGTGGGGCAACGACACCATCGTAGGGGGTACGAGCACACCGGTCTGGCGAATCGCACAAATTCCTGCAGAGTTCGCGACCGATCCGGCCGAGCCTCGTGCGAGATGGGACAATCGTTGCCATGAGTGTCAGCGCCGCACCGCGGTCGCCCGCCGGTCGACGGGACGGGAGGCGGCGGGTCACCACGCTGCTGGGCGTCGTGCTGATCCTCGCCGGGCTGGGCCTGCTCGGTTGGTTCGCCTGGCAGTACTTCGGCACCAACGTCGTCGCCAAGCAGAAGCAGGCCGAGATCAAGCAGGCCACCGTGGCCCAGTGGAAGGACGGCCTCGACGGTGACGCCGTGGCCCTCATGCGTGTCGATCGATTCGGCACGGACTTCGAGGTCCCGATCGTCAAGGGGTTCGACGACACTGCGTTGGCCGAGGGGATCGGCATGTACACCGACGGCGCCAAGCCGGGCCAGGTCGGCAACTTCGCCGTCGCCGGGCACCGTGTCACCCATGGCGAGCCGTTCCGCGACTTCCTCCAGCTGCGCAAGGGCGACCGGGTCGAGGTCGAGACCCGCACCAAGGTGTTCGTCTACGAGCTAGACAACGCCGGGGACCAGATCACGGTGGACTTCACGGTCGGCTGGCCGTTGTGGAAGGTGCCGAGTCCGGACTCGCAGGGCGAGCCGCCGGACGTCGCGAAGCTGACGATGCTCACCTGCTCCGAGCTGTTTCACACCCGCAACCGCAACGTCGTGGTCGGCGACCTGGTGCAGACGGTCGACAAGGCCACCACCGAGCCACCCGCGGACCAGGCCGCCGACGCCCGGGCCGACCCGTCCCCTGTTGAGAAGAAGATCCCCTGACATGCTCGATCACCAACGCGACTTCATCGAGCTCGCCCTGCACCACGACGTGCTCCGCTTCGGGGAGTTCACGCTGAAGTCGGGGCGCACCTCGCCCTACTTCTTCAACGCAGGACTGTTCAACACCGGCGACCGGCTCGCGGCCTTCGGTCGGTACTACGCGTCGGCCATCCAGAGCAGCGGCGTGGAGTTCGACGTGCTGCTCGGGCCGGCCTACAAGGGCATCCCGATCGTTGCGGCGACGGCCGTGGCGCTGGCCGATCACCACGGCCGCGACGTGCCGTGGTGCTTCAACCGCAAGGAGCCGAAGGACCACGGCGAGGGAGGTCTGATCGTCGGATCTGCGCTGACCGGTCGGGCCCTGGTGGTGGACGACGTCATCACCGCCGGCACCGCGATCCGCGAGGTGCAGCAGGTGATCGCGGCCGAGGGCGCGACGATCGCCGGGATCGTCGTGGCGCTGGACCGGCAGGAGCGCGGCACGGGCGACCTGTCGGCGACCCAGCAGGTCGAACGCGATCTCGCCACGTCGGTGACCGCCATCATCACGCTCGACCAGATCGTCGAGTTCGTCGAGCAGACCGGCCAGCACGCCGCGCACCTGGACGACATCTGCGCCTATCGGGCCGAGTTCGGAGTGGCATGAGCGAGCCTGTCGTCGGAGTCGGGCCGTGGGAGGGGCCATGGCCGACCGGCGAGGGATGGGACGGCGACCTGCTGCGCGACGGCGATGCCCGCAACGTCGCCGATCGGTACCGCTACTGGACGATCGCGGCCATCGTCGCCGATCTCGACCAGCACCGGCACGGATTCCACGTGGCGATCGAGAACTGGCAGCACGACTTCAACATCGGGTCGATCGTCCGCACGGCCAACGCGTTCCTCGCCGCGGAGGTGCACATCGTGGGCAAGCGGCGCTGGAACCGGCGCGGCGCGATGGTCACCGACCGCTACCAGCACGTGCGGCACCACGGGTCCGTCGATGACCTGGCGGCGTGGGCCGCGGACGCGCAGGTGCCGCTGATCGGCATCGACAACACCGCCGGTTCGACGCCGATCGAGACCGCGCTGCTGCCGGGCGCCTGCGTGCTGCTCTTCGGCCAGGAGGGACCTGGCCTGAGTGACGAGGCGAGATCCGCGACGTCGTCGCTCTTGTCGATCGCCCAGTTCGGTTCCACCCGATCGATCAACGCCGGAGCGGCTGCGGCGATCGCGATGCATGCCTGGATCCGGCAGCACGCTGAGCAGACCTCGGGGCAGCAGGCCGTGCATGAACCTGGCCAGCGCACCTGAGCGTCGGCACGTAGGGTCGTGGCATGGCTCGAGTGGTGGTGATCGGGGGCGACGCTGCAGGTGCGACCGTTGCCTCGAACCTGCGGCGCACCCTGCCAGATGAGCACGAGGTCATCGTGCTCGAGCGCGGGTCGTGGACGTCGTACTCCGCGTGCGGCATCCCGTACTGGATCGCCGGAGACGTCGACTCCGCCGACGACCTGGTCGCGCGCACGCCGCAGGAGCACCGCGACAACGGGATCGACCTGCGCATGGGAACCGAGGTCACCGGCATCGACACCGGGGCGGGTCACGTCACGTTGGCCGGTGGCGACACGCTCGACTACGACCGGTTGGTCATCGCGACCGGCGCCGAGCCGATCCGACCCGACCTGCCCGGCATCGACGGCCGCGGCATCCTCGGCGTGCAGTCGCTGGAGGACGGGCAGGCCGTGCTCGAGGCCATGGCCGACGAGCCGAAGCACGTCGTCGTGGTCGGCAGCGGCTACATCGGCCTGGAGATGGCCGAGGCGTGCGTGACCCGCGGATTCGACACGACCGTGGTCGAGCAGGCGCCCACGCCGATGACCATCGTGGAGGCCGAGCTGGGCGAGCAGATCGCCGATGCCATGCGGGCGCGAGGCATCCACCTGCGAGCGAGCACACCGGTCACCGGTTTCGAGCTCGAGGACGGGCACGTCTCGGCGGTGCTGATCGAGGGCGGATCGGTCCCGGCCGATCTGGTCATCCTGGGCCTCGGCGTCACCGCCCGGTCCGGACTTGCCGCTGACGCGGGACTTCCGACGGGACCGAAGGGTGCGATCCTGGTCGATCAGCACCAGCAGGTCGTGGGCCACGACGACATCTGGGCCGCCGGCGACTGCGTCGCCTCGATCGACCGCGTGACCGGCGAGCCGGTCCACATCGCGCTCGGGACCCACGCCAACAAGCAGGGAATGGTCGCGGCAGACGCCATCGCCGCCGACCTGCTCGGCGTGCCGACCCAGCTGGCCTTCCCGGGCGTCGTCCAGACCGCCATCACCAAGTTCTGCGCACTGGAGATCTCCCGCACCGGCCTCGGCGAGCAGCAGGCACGCGACGCCGGCTTCGACCCGGTCGTCGCGTCGGTCGTGACGACCAACATCGCCGGCTACATGCCCGGGTCGGCCGAGATGACGGTGCTGATGATCGCCGACCGTGGCACTCGCCGACTGCTCGGAGCGCAGATCGTCGGCGCCGAGGACGCAGCCCTGCGGATCGACGTCGCTGGCACGGCGCTGGCGGCCGGACTGACCGTCGACGAGGTGATCATGCTCGACCTGGCCTACGCGCCGCCCTTCGGCTCGGTGTGGAGCCCGGTGCAGGTCGCGGCGCGCACCGTGGCCAAGCAGCTCGACGCGTGACTCGCCGGTAGTCGTCCCCAACTGGAATACTGGTGGCGCCGACACCCCTTCTGCTCAGGAGCACGCATGCCCGTCGCCACACCCGAGGTCTACGCCGCGATGCTGGACCAGGCCAAGAGTGACTCGTTCGCCTATCCAGCCATCAACGTCTCGAGCTCGCAGACCCTCAACGCGGCGCTCGCCGGCTTCGCCGAGGCCGAGAGCGACGGCATCATCCAGGTGTCGACCGGCGGCGCCGAGTACTTGTCCGGGTCGACGGTCAAGGACATGGTCTCCGGCTCGCTGGCGTTCGTCGCCTTCGCCGAGGAGGTCGCGAAGAAGTACCCGATCAACGTCGCGCTGCACACCGATCACTGCCCCAAGGACAAGCTAGACGGCTTCGTGCGTCCGCTGCTGGCGGCTTCTGAGGAGCGGGTCAAGGCCGGTGGGCTGCCCTACTTCCAGTCGCACATGTGGGACGGTTCGGCGGTGCCGCTGGAGGAGAACCTGGAGATCGCCCAGGAGTTGTTGGCCCGTTGCGCCGCGGCGCACATCATCTTGGAGGTCGAGATCGGCGTCGTGGGCGGCGAGGAGGACGGCGTCGAGGGTGGCCAGGGTGAGCAGCTGTACTCCACGCCGGAGGACGCCCTCGCGACGGCCGCCGCGATCGGCATCGGCGACCAGGGCCGCTACCTGACGGCGCTGACGTTCGGCAACGTGCACGGCGTCTACAAGCCGGGCAACGTCAAGCTGCGTCCGGAGGTGCTCAAGAAGGCCCAGCAGGTCGTGGGTGAGAAGTACGGCACGGACTCGCCGTTCGACCTGGTGTTCCACGGTGGCTCCGGCTCGCTGCCCGAGGAGATCTCGGCCGCGGTCGACTACGGCGTCGTCAAGATGAACGTCGACACCGACACCCAGTACGCCTTCACGCGGCCGGTCGCCGGACACATGCTGAGCCACTACGACGGCGTGCTGAAGATCGACGGCGATGTCGGCAGCAAGAAGGTCTACGATCCCCGCGCCTGGGGCAAGGCCGCCGAGGCCGGGATGGCCGCCCGCGTCGCCGAGGCCTGCGCCGCCCTCCGCTCGGCCGGCACCCGCCTCTGACGGTTTACCAGCAGGCCACGGAGAGTCTTCACTCCTCCGGGTGAATTCACCCGGAGGAGTGAAGCCTTGCCCATGTCGGTCGTTGTCCACAAGCGGGCACGCTCGCTGACTTCATCCACAGGGCGTCCACCACATCTGGGCGGCGCGTCGGTCCGACGTCACGGTGAGTGCATGGATGACGTGATGCGCCTGCTCTGCTCCCGCCGCGATGGGTACCTGTTTCGGTCCGATCTCCTCGAGGCCGGGGGAAGCGACGCCGACCTCCGCGCAGCGAAGCGCTCGGGCACGCTGGTGCGACTGCGGCACGGCACCTATGCGCTCGGTGACCTGCACCGATCACTGACACCTGAAGCACGCCACGTGCTGACTGCCCGCTCGGTTCTTGATCGACTGGGGCCCGGCGTGGTGCTGAGCCACCACTCGGCGGCGCTGGTGCATGCGCCGCAGTCCTTCGGCATCGATCTCGACCCGATCCACGTCACGCGTCTCGACGGAACCCACGGTCGCAAGGAGGCCGGTGTCGTCTACCACGTCGGTGCGATCTCCGAGGCCGACGTGGTCGAGAAGGATGGGCTGCGGGTCACTGCGCCGGCACGTGCCGCATTCGAGTCCGCGACGATCGCGACGACCGAGTCGGGGTTGGTCACGATGAATGCCGTGACCCACGAAGCTGATTGCTACGACGAGCTGGCCGAGCTGGTCGATCGGCTCGAGCGCTGGCCCGGCGGGCGCCACGCCCGACTGGCGCTGCGTCTGGTAGATCCGGGGTGTGAATCGGTGGGCGAGTCGCGGTCGATGTTCATGTTCTGGCGTGAAGGAGTGCCGCGTCCGGAGACGCAGGTGAGAATCTTCGGTGCCCGGGGCGAGGAGGTCGCGCGTACCGACTTCAGCTGGTCGAGTGCCCGGCACGTCGGCGAGTTCGACGGACTGGTGAAGTACGGACGGCTCAATCCCTATGTAGAGGGGGACATCGGCGCCGTCCTGGTCGAGGAGAAGCGTCGCGAGGACCGGATCCGTGGAGCGTTCTGGGGAGTGTCCCGATGGACCTGGTACGACCTTGATCCCCGGCGTCGGGCGGCGACGGCCGCGCGCATCCTGAGTGATCTGGACCGGTCGCGCCGCATCTTCGCCGCTGCGTGAGAGCGGTAGGGCGAGCCCCACCGGGCATCCCTTCACTCCTGTGGGTGAATTCACCCACAGGAGTGACAGCTTGCCGTGGCCTGCTGGTAAACCGCAGGGGGGAGGGGTGCGTAGGTTGGGGGCATGACGAACCTGCTGGGCGAGCCGCCCGAGACGTTGCTTCCCGAAGATCCCGGTGCGGGCGTGCTGGCCGAGGGCAGCGATCCGAGGAACGTGGCGTCGTTGCACCCGGACTCCGCGCTGGCCTGGATCACGTTGTCCGAGCTCGCGCTGGCCGACGGGCTGGACCTGGAGGGTTACGCCTTCGCGCGCACCTCCTACCACCGGTCGCTCGATCTGCTGCGACGCAACGGGTGGAAGGGTTACGGCCCGGTGCCGTGGTCGCACGAGCCCAACCAGGCCTTCCTGCGCTCGCTCGCGTCGCTCGGAGAGAGCTCGGCGCGACTCGGCGACGACGCCGAGGCGCACCGGTGCCGCGAGTTCCTGCACGAGTCCAGTCCCGAGGCCTACGACGCCCTCGTGAGGTAGCGGCGACCGGTCAGGGCACGTACATCGTGAGGGCGGCAGGGTGCAGCTCCCACTCGTAGTGCCGTGAGGCCGGTCGCAGCTCGCCGTCGCTGGTGCATCGGAGGGCATCGCCGTCGACGGTGACGTGCGTGCCGCGCATGTAGACGACGTCGTCGCGACGGTGATGATCGCCGCGACGCACGCTGAAGGCGTAGGCGATGCGTCGTCGCGGCGACTCGGTGTACGACACCGACACGTCGAGCTGTCCGTCCGACGGATCGGCCTGTGGCAGCAGGGGAGCACCCCCGCCCACGAACTGGCCGTTCCCGATGGCGACCTGGATCACCGGCTCCTGGCGGGGAAGCGGCTCCCCGTCCACGCAGACCCGCAGCGTGGCGCCGGGGGTCGTGAGACCCTTGAGGCCCGTGATGGCTGCGCCGAGCGCATACCCCACCGGGCCGAGGAACTTCTTCCACGGGCGTGCCGCGGCGGCAGCCTCGGCGCCGATGCCGATGTGCGCGGCATTGATGACGATGTCGCCGGTGCCGTCCACGATGAGGTCGATCTCGCGGGTGCGACCGGCAAGGATCACCTTGGCCGCGTCCGCGGCGTCCGGTGGCAGGTCGAGCGTGGCTGCGAAGTCGTTGCCGGTGCCGAGCGGGATCAGACCGATCGTCACGTCACCGAGCCGATCGGCTCGGTGCAGCGCTGCGACGACGGCGTGCAGGCTGCCGTCGCCGCCGAGTGCGATGATCCCGTCGACGTCAGGGTGGGTCGTCACGGCGCCGGCGAGGTCCTCGGGGCTGGACGTGCTCACCAGCTCGACGTCGTAGCCGTCCTGCAGCACCCGGACGACCTGGTCGACGGCATCTGCGTCAGAGCTGCCGGCAGCGGCGTTGGCGATGGCGAGGAGGCTGGTCATGGAACGACAAGCCTACGGGTAGGCGGTGGCGCTCTCGGTGTCGGCGATACGCGGCTCGCCGAGCCGGACGGTCACCACGCCAGCCAGGATCAGGACGCCGCCGATCAGCTGGATCGAGCGGGGAGCCTCGCCCAGCAGGAGCCACGCCAGCACGACTGCCAGGACCGCCTCGGACAACCCGATGAACGAGGCGAGTCGCGACCCGAGTCGGCGCGTGGCGGCGATGCCGAGCACGTAGGCCAGCGCGGCGGTCACGATGCCGAGCACGAGCAGCGCGATCCACCAGGGCACGTCGGTGTGAGCGAGCGTCACGTCGGCCCGTGTCGCGGCGAGCGGGATCACGCCGACACCGCCGGCCACCAGCAGGGCCAGTCCGCCGATCGACAGCCCGCCCGCAGCCAGCGCGAGGCCGGGGAGCCCGTTGTCCTCGTCGGCGGAGATGATCCAGTAGAACGCGGCGCCGATCATCGCGCCCAGTGCCCAGGCCACGCCCCACGAGTCCACGTCGGCTCCCGACAGCAGATCGAGCACCAGCACCAGGCCGGCGAGGGCCAGGGCGGCGCCCGCCACCGTCAACCGACCTGGCCGCTGGTGGTGGCGGAGCCACATCCACAGCAGCACCGCGACCGGTGAGGTGAACTCGATCAGCAGGGCGACGCCGACCTGCATCCGGTCGACCGCGTTGAAGTACGCCAGCTGACAGCCGGCGACCGCGATGATGCCGTACGCGGCGATCAGGCCGAGATTCGACCGCAGGAGGTACCACCGTCCGCGCAGCGAGACCGCGGCCGGAAGGGCCAGCACTGCGGCGGCGATCAGCACGCGCGCAGTGACGGCCGACCCCGCGGTCCAACCGGCCTCGATGAGCCCCTTGGCGAGTGGACCGGACAGGGCGAACGAGGCTGCTGACAACACTGCGAGCCCGATTCCGGACGCCGTGCGCGATCGATTGACCACATCGATGTCATGGGTCGACGCGGTCATGGAATGTGACGCTAGTGCGTGTGAATGTAAGGTGTCAACATGATCTTCGATCATGACACCGAGGTCGCGCTGCAGTCGGCCGTCGCGTTCGCGAACTCCGCTGTCGGCCCGGACACGCTGACCACCCTCGATCAGCTCGCCGAGCTGCTCAGGAGCCATGGCTACACCGGCGTGGTCCGGGGTGACGTGGCCGAGCTCGATCAGGTGCAGGCGCTGCGTCCGATCCTGCGCACGCTCCTCACGAGCGACCGTGACGAGGCTGCCGGACACGTGAACGACCTGCTCGCCGAGCATCGCGCGCTGCCGCAGCTGGTGCGCCATGGCGCGGTGGACTGGCATCTGCACGCGGTCAAGGGAGACCGGCCCGTGGCTGTCCGCATCGCGGTCGAGACCGCGATGGCCATGATCGACGTGATCTGCGCCGACGAGATGTCGCGACTGGACGTGTGCGCCGACCAGGACTGCGACGGCATCGTGCTCGACCTCTCGCGCAATCGATCGCGACGGTTCTGCAGCACGGCGTGCGGAAACCGCGCCGCGGTGGCGGCGTACCGCGCGCGTCGCGCTTGAGTGGTGCTGCGCGCGTCGCGCTTGAGTGGTGCTGCACGCCGGTGTGATGCGCGACGCATGGCGGTGCTCATCTCGGTTAGACTGAGGCGGTAAGAGCCCCGCTCGATCGGGGCTTGTCGCACGTCTAGGTGGTGCAGGCACATGCCCGCAGTAGTCATCGTCGGAGCCCAGTGGGGTGACGAGGGCAAGGGCAAGGCGACCGATCTGCTTGGCAGCCGCGTCGACCTCGTCGTCAAGTTCAACGGCGGCAACAACGCCGGGCACACCGTCGTCATCGGCGATCAGAAGTATGCCCTGCACCTGTTGCCCAGCGGCATCCTCAGCCCGGGATGCGTGCCGGTCATCGGCAATGGCGTCGTGGTCGACCTGTCGGTGCTGTTCGAGGAGATCGACGGGCTGGAGGCGCGCGGCATCGACACCTCGAAGCTGGTGGTCAGCGCCAACGCGCACATCATCGCGGACTACAACCGCACGATGGACAAGGTGGCCGAACGCTTCCTGGGCAGCCGCAAGATCGGCACGACGGGTCGCGGGATCGGGCCCACCTACGCGGACAAGATGAACCGACTCGGCATCCGCATCCAGGACCTGTTCGACGAGAAGATCCTGCGCCAGAAGGTCGAGGGCGCGCTGGAGCTCAAGAACCAGATCCTCACCAAGATCTACAACCGTCGTGCCGTGGAGGTCGACGAGGTCGTCGAGGAGCTGTTGTCCTACGTCGACCGACTGCGCCCCATGGTCGCCGACACCCCGTTGCTGCTGCACGAAGCGCTGGCGGCGGACAAGACGGTGCTGCTCGAGGCGGGCCAGGCGACCCTGCTCGACGTCGACCACGGCACGTACCCGTTCGTCACGTCGTCGTCTGCCACCACCGGCGGCGCCTGCACGGGGTCGGGCATCGCGCCGGGGGAGATCACCCGCGTGATCGGCATCGTGAAGGCCTACGCCACCAGGGTCGGCGAGGGGCCCTTCCCGACCGAGCTGGTCGGCAGCAACGATCCAGACGGCGACGGCGAGCGGCTGCGCCAGAACGGAGCCGAGTTCGGCACCACGACCGGTCGGCCGCGCCGTTGTGGTTGGTACGACGCACCGATCGCGCGATATGCCGCGCGCATCAACGGCGTCACCGACTTCGTGCTGACCAAGCTCGACGTGCTCACCGGCTGGGACCGCATCCCGGTGTGCGTGGCCTATGACGTCGACGGTGAGCGGGTCGACGAGATGCCCATGACGCAGACCGGGTTCCACCACGCCAAGCCGATCTACGAGTTCTTCGACGGCTGGCACGAGGATCTCTCCGACTGCCGGACATTCGCCGATCTGCCGGCCAACGCGCAGGCCTACGTGCAGGCGCTGGAGCGGATCAGTGGCTCTCGCATCTCGACGATCGGCGTGGGACCCGACCGCGAGCAGACGATCGTGCTGCACGACCTGCTCTGAGTGCGCTGTCGTTCGTCTGGGCCCATCGCCAGCCGATAGGCTCACGTCCCGTGAAGGTCCTTGTCATCGGAAGTGGCGGCCGCGAGCACGCCCTCGCGCTGTCCCTCGTGCGCGACACCCAGGTCGAACAGGTGCACGCCGCCCCGGGCAACCCCGGCATCGCGGCGTTCGCGCCGGTGCACGACGTCGACCCGATGGACGGCGACTCGGTGGCTGCGCTCGCTCAGCGTCTGAACGTCGACCTGGTGGTGGTCGGCCCCGAGGCGCCGCTCGTCGCCGGGGTCGCTGACGCCGTGCGGGCAGCTGGCGTCGCCTGCTTCGGGCCGACTGCGGCGGCCGCTCAGCTCGAGGGCTCGAAGGCCTTCGCCAAGCAGATCATGGCCGCCGCGGAGGTCCCCACCGCTCTGGCCCACGTCTGTGAGACCGCAGAGCAGGTCGACGCTGCGCTCGACGCGTTCGGCGCCCCGTACGTGGTCAAGGACGACGCGCTCGCTGCGGGCAAGGGCGTCGTGGTCACCGGTGACCGGCAGCTCGCGATCGACCATGCCGCACAGTGCGGGCGGGTCGTCATCGAGGAGTTCCTCGACGGCCCCGAGGTGTCGCTGTTCGCGATCACCGACGGTGAGACGGTGCTGCCGCTGCAACCTGCGCAGGACTTCAAGCGCGCGTTCGACGGCGACGAGGGCCCCAACACCGGCGGGATGGGCGCCTACACCCCGTTGCCGTGGATCCCCGACGACCTGGTGCCTGACGTGTGCCGGCGCGTCCTCGTGCCCACGGTCCAGGAGATGGCGCGTCGCGGGACCCCGTTCGCCGGGCTCCTCTACGCCGGTCTGGCGTTGACCAGCCGCGGCATGCGCGTCATCGAGTTCAACGCCCGGTTCGGCGACCCCGAGACCCAGGCCATCCTGGCGTTGCTACGCACTCCGCTGTCGGCGCTGCTGCACGGCGCCGCCACCGGCACGCTGGCCGACGTCGGACTGCCGCAGTGGTCACCTGCATCGGCGGTCACGGTGGTGATGGCCGCTGCCGGCTATCCGTCGGCGCCCCGCACGGGCGACGAGATCACCGGGATCGACGTGGCCGACGCCCTCGAGGGCGTCGACGTCATCCACGCCGGCACCGCCGTCGTCGATGGGCGACTGACGACGGCCGGTGGCCGGGTGCTCAGCGTGACCGCCACCGGGGTGGACCTCACCGAGGCCCGCGAGCGGGCCCGCAGAGGCGTCGCCGCGATCGACTTCGAGGGCGCTCAGCACCGGACGGACATCGCGCAGGCCGCAGCGGTGTCTGATGATGCTGCTGCCGCAGCGGTGTCCGATGAAGCTGCCGCCGCAGCGGGTAGGACAATGGAGCCGTGACCACTCCGAACGTCCTCGCCGCTCGCTACGCATCGCCCGAGGTGGTGCGGATCTGGTCCCCCGAGCACAAGATCGTCCTGGAGCGACACTTGTGGATCGCGGTCATGAAGGCGCAGCGGGACCTCGGCGTCGAGACTCCCGACGGTGTCATCGAGGCCCACGAGGCGGTCGCGGACCAGGTCGACCTGGCTTCCATCGCCGCACGCGAGAAGATCACCCGACACGACGTCAAGGCGCGCATCGAGGAATTCGCCGCGCTGGCCGGATCTGAGCACATCCACAAGGGCATGACGTCGCGCGACCTCACCGAGAACGTCGAACAGCTGCAGATCAGGGCGTCCCTGGACGTCCTGCGCGATCGAGGCGTCGCAGCGTTGGCGCGACTCGGCCGGCTGTCGGCCGAGCACGCAGAGCTGGTCATGGCCGGGCGCAGCCACAATGTCGCCGCCCAGGCCACCACCCTGGGCAAGCGCTTCGCCACCACGGCCGACGAGCTGATGGCTGCCCTCCGCCGCCTCGACGACCTCGTCGCCCGTTATCCGCTTCGCGGCATCAAGGGACCGGTCGGCACCGCCCAGGACCAGCTCGACCTGCTCGACGGTGACGAGGACAAGCTGGCCGACCTGGAGCAGCGGGTGGCGGCCCACCTCGGTTTCGACACGGTCCTGACCAGTGTCGGACAGGTGTACCCGCGCTCGTTGGACTACGACGTGGTGACGTCGCTGGTGCAGCTGGCCGCGGCCCCGTCCAATCTCGCGACCACGATCCGGCTGATGGCCGGCAACGAGATCGTGACCGAGGGCTTCAAGCCCGGTCAGGTCGGCTCCAGCGCCATGCCGCACAAGATGAACACCCGCTCGTGCGAGCGGGTCAACGGACTGTCGGTCATCCTGCGCGGCTACTCCGCGATGATCGGCGAGCTCGCCGGCGACCAGTGGAACGAGGGCGACGTGTCGTGCTCGGTGGTGCGCCGGGTGGCTCTGCCCGATGCGTTCTACGCCGCCGACGGACTGTTCGAGACCTTCCTGACCGTGCTCGACGAGTTCGGCGTCTTCCCGGCCGTCGTGCAGCGTGAGCTCGACCGCTATCTGCCGTTCCTGGCGACCACCAAGGTGCTGATCGCGGCCGTGCGCCGCGGCGTCGGTCGCGAGGTTGCCCACGAAGCGGTCAAGGAGCACGCGGTCGCCGTCGCGCTGGAGATGCGCGAGCAGGGTGCCGCCGACAACGACCTGTTCGCCCGGCTGGCCGCCGACGATCGGCTCGGGCTGACCGAGGCGGACCTCACGGCGCTGGTGGCCGACCCGATCGAGTTCACCGGTGCAGCCCGGAGCCAGGTGCGGGCCGTCGTGGCGTCGATCGAGACGCTGACCGCAGCCCATCGGGAGGCAGCGCGTTACGTCCCCGGGTCGATCCTGTAGCGATCGGGATGCAGCCGGGCGGCCGCGTGTGCTGGATGATTCGCGTCAGGTGAGGCGCTGGCCGGGCTCGTCGTCTGCGTCACCGGGCGCCGCGGGTCCAGAGGCCCGACGGCCGTCGACGACGGTCCAGATCCAGAAGGCGGGGCTGGCGACGACGGTCAAGGGGAGCGCCCCGCCTCCGAGGCCCCCGAGCCCGGCGATCGTGAGAACCACGATGCCGAGGCGGGTGTACTCCAGCTCGCGTGGTGTGACCGGCAGCCG
>JBBSRN010000033.1:0-14491 GCA_038242985.1 Propionibacteriales bacterium
GTCGCCCAGTTCGGCGGCGTTGCGCTGACTGGCCACCGTGATCGGCTCGAAGGGGTGCTCGCCGAGCTCGGAGCCCTCGATGACCGGGGACCACTCGTCCAGCAGCCCCACCATGGTGCGCAGCAACCGGGTCTTGCCCTGTCCGCGCTCCCCCAGCAGCACGATGTCGTGCCCGGCGATCAGCGCTCGTTCGAGCTGCGGGATGACCGTCTCGGCGAATCCGTGCAGTCCGGGCCACGGGTCCCGCCCAGCGGCGAGTGCAGCCAGGAGATTGTCTCGGATCTCGGTGCGCAGGGTCTTCTGCACGTGGCCGGAGGCTCGTAGCTCACCGGCGGTGTGGAGGGCAGGAGCAGCGTGCGAGGCAGGAACGGTCACGTTCTCCACGCTACTGCGGTGTCCCAGATCTGCTCGGTGTGAGGTGTTCCACGCTTCCGGGTGGGTGCAGACCGCCCACGCCGGGGATAAGGTGAGGCAAGCCATAGTTGGACGCCCATCACATGCGAGGAGATGTACGTGCGAGTGCGTAAGCAGATGACGCTGATCGTGGCGGCGATGCTCGTCGTGTCCGGCTGCGGAGTCGTCGGAGGCAACGACGGTCCCTCCATCACGGTGTACAACGCCCAGCACGAGGAGCTGCTGGCCGAGCTCGCGCCGGCGTTCACCAAGCAGTCCGGCATCGAGGTGAAGCTGCGCTCCGGCAGCGATCTGGAGCTGGCCAACCAGCTGGTCCAGGAAGGGTCCGCCTCGCCCGCCGACGTGTTCCTGACCGAGAACTCCCCCGCGATGTCGTTGGTCGAGGGCAAGGGCCTGTTCGCCAAGCTCGACGCCTCGACGTTGGCGCAGGTGCCGGCCCGGTACGAGCCGAAGAGCGGTCGCTGGATGGGCTTCACCGCACGATCGACCGTGCTGGTCTACAACACCGACAAGATCGCCGAGAAGGATCTGCCCACGAGCCTGCTGGATCTCGCCGATCCTCGGTGGAAGGGCAAGGTCAGCTTCTCCCCGACCGGTGCTGACTTCCAGGCCATCGTCAGCGCCGTGCTGGACCTGAAGGGCGAGGCCGCGACGAAGGCCTGGCTCGAGGGCATCAAGCGCAACGGGACGGTGTACCAGGGCAACAACGTCGTCCTCAAGGAGGTCAACGCGGGCACGGTCGACACCGGCATCATCTACCACTACTACTGGAATCGCGACCAGGACGAGTCCGGCGAGAACAGCTCCAGCTCCAAGCTGCACTACTTCGGCAACAAGGACCCCGGCGCCTTCCTCAGCATCTCCGGCGCCGGCGTGCTCAAGTCGAGCAAGCACCAGGCCGACGCGCAGAAGTTCGTGAAGTTCCTCAGCAGCGAGACCGGCCAGAAGGTGCTCGCGAAGAGCTACGCGCTGGAGTACCCGCTGAATCCGAAGGTCGAGCTCGGCCGCAACGTCAAGCCGTTGGCCGACCTCGATCCGCCGGACGTCGACGTGTCGGCGCTGAACAGCCGAACGGTCGTCTCGTTGATGCAGGGCGCCGGCTTCCTGTGAGTCGTTCGGTGCTGTCACGACGACGTGGCGAGCGGGTGTCGGCACCGACACCGGTCATGGCCGCGGCCGTCGTGGTGGCGCTGGTGACCCTCATCCCGCTCGGCTTCATCGTGGTCTACGCCCTGTCGCTGTCCCCTGCGGAGTCCCTCGACCTGCTGGTCCGTCCACGCATGGGAGAGCTGCTGTTCAACACGGTGCGTCTGGTGATCGCCGGGTGCGCCCTGAGCCTGGTGCTGGGCGTGGGCTGCGCGTGGCTGGTGGAGCGCTCGGACCTGCCGCACCGGCCGGTGTGGCACCTGCTGGCGACGGCGCCCCTCGCTGTGCCGGCCTTCGTGAACAGCTACGGCTGGTCGTCACTGGCACCCAGCGCCGAAGGATTCCTCGGCGCGCTGCTCATCGTGACGCTGTCGTACTTCCCCCTGGTCTACCTGCCGACCGCGGCCTCGTTGCGGGGCCTGGACCCGGCGTTGGAGGAGGTGTCGTACTCGCAGGGCTTGAGCCGCTGGAGCACCTTCACCCGGGTCACGCTGCCGCAGCTGGTGCCGGCGATGGTCGGGGGTGCGTTGCTCGTCGGACTGCACCTGCTCGCGGAGTTCGGTGCCCTGCAGATGCTGCGCTACCCGACGTTCACGACCGCCATCTACGACCAGTACCAGTCCTCGTTCAGCAGCGCCGGCGCCAACATCCTCGCCGCGGTGCTGGTCCTGTGCTGCCTGGCGCTGCTGCTGATCGACCTACGACTGCGTGCTCACCGCCGATTCGCCCGCATCGGCTCGGGAGCCCCCCGCCGACCCACCGCGATCCCGCTGGGCGGGTGGACCCGTCCCGCGCTGGTCGCGATGACCCTGTTGGCGGTGCTCTCGCTGGGCGTGCCGCTGTACAGCCTGACCCACTGGATGATCGTCGGTTCGTCCCGCTCGTTCCCCCTCGGCGATCTCGCCGCTGCAGCCGGTACGACCGTGCTGCTGGGTCTGGCTGCCGCCCTGCTCGCGGTGCTCGCCGCGGCGCCGCTGGCGTGGCTCGCCGTGCGCTTCAGGAGCCGGTTGACCACCTCGCTCGAGCGCAGCGGGTACCTGGCGAACTCGCTGCCCGGCATCGTCGTGGCGCTGGCGTTGGTGACGGTCACGATCAGGATCGTCCAGCCGCTCTACCAGACCGTCGCCCTGCTGCTGGTCGCCTACGTCATCTTGTTCCTGCCGCGCGCGCTGGTGACCGTTCGCTCGGCCATCGAGCAGGTGCCACCGGTCCTCGAGGACGTCGCGCACGGCCTGGGCACCAGTCGTCTCGGCACGGCCCGTCGGATCACGCTGCCGATCATCGCCCCGGGGGTCGGGGCCGGCTGCGCCCTCGTGTTCCTGGCGGTCAGCACCGAGCTGACGGCGACCCTGCTGCTGGCCCCCATCGGCACCGACACGCTCGCCACCAAGTTCTGGGCCAGCTCGTCCTCGGTCGCCTACGCCGAGGCAGCCCCGTACGCGGTGCTCATGGTCCTCATCTCGTTGCCCGCGACCCTGCTGCTCAGCCGGCGCCCAGCGGCGGTCCTGCCATGAACGGGCTGCGGGTGCGTGGGGTGCGCAAGAGCTTCGGTGACGTGCCGGTGCTCGGCGGCATCGATCTCGACGTGGCCCACGGCGACGTCCTGGCGGCACTGGGTGCCTCCGGCGGCGGCAAGACGACGCTGCTGCGGATCATCGCCGGATTCCTCGCAGCCGACGATGGCGACGTGTCCTTCGACGACACACGATTCGTCGTCGACGGAGTCGGCATCGTCCCCCAACGCCGACATGTCGGGTACGTGCCCCAGGAGGGCGCGTTGTTCCCGCACCTGGACGTCCGGTCCAACATCGTGTTCGGGCTGTCCCGCGCAGACCGGCGCACCCACGACCTGGCCGAGCTGATGCGACTCGTCGATCTGCCGCCCAGCCTGGCGAAGCGCTTCCCGCACGAGCTGTCCGGCGGCCAGCAGCAGCGCGTCGCCCTGGCCCGGGCGCTTGCCCCGGGGCCGCAGCTGGTCCTGCTCGACGAACCGTTCTCCTCCCTCGACGCCGGCCTGCGCGTGGACACCGGTGAAGCGGTCATGCAGGCCCTGCGGTCGGTGGGCGCGACCGCCGTCCTCGTGACGCACGACCAGGACGAGGCGCTCGCGCTCGCCGACCAGGTGGCGATCATCCGGTCCGGACTGGTCGCCCAGATCGCCACCCCGGCCGATCTGTACCGCAGTCCCGCCGACGTGGCCGTGGCGTCCTTCGTCGGCGACGTCGTGCCCCTTCCGGCGCACATCCGCGGCGGCGTGGCGACCTGTGGGCTGGGCGACGTGAAGGTCGGCATCGACGCACCGGCCGGCAACGGCACGCTGCTCGTGCGCCCGGAGAATCTGCGCATCGGCGCTGTGAACGAGGGAACACCGGCCCAGGTCGTGGCGGTGAGATTCTTCGGGCACGACGCGCTGGTCACCATGATCACCGACGATGCCGTCGCCCTGACCGCACGAGTCCTCGGCTGCGACGTGCCGCTGGTCGGCAGCACCGTCGGAGTGAACATCACCGGGCAACCGTTGGTCTTCGCCGCCGGTGCACCGTGACGGCGCAGGTCGGGCTCGAGCACCAGACGATCGAGCACCTGCGGATCGAGCACCTGCGCCGCCACGGTGATCGACCTGCGCTGGTCACCGCCGATCGGGTCATCAGCTATGCGGATCTCGCCGACCGTGTCGAGCAGTCGTCGCTGGCGACGCTGCCGCGTTCGCTCGTCGCCATCATGTGCCGCAACACCGTGGAGACCCTGTCCACGTACGTCGCGGCCATGGCACACGGCCACGTCGTCCTGCTCGTGCCCGGTGACGACCAGGGCGCCGCCGCCGCGATCATCGACGCCTATGACCCGGACGTCGTGAGCTCGGACGGCATCGGCCTCGTCGTGCGGCGTCAGCACTCCCGCCACGACCTGCATCCGGATCTGGCCCTGCTGCTGTCGACGTCCGGATCGACCGGTTCGCCCAAGCTGGTGCGATTGTCGACCGAGAACGTGCTGTCCAACGCCGCTGCGATCGCGCAGTACTTGGACCTGTCCGAGGACGATCGGGCGGTGACCACCCTGCCCCTGCACTACTGCTACGGACTCTCGGTCGTCAACAGCCACCTGCACGTGGGCGCGAGCGTCGTCGCGACCGAGCTGTCGGTGGTCGATCCGTGCCTGTGGAACCTGTTCGACGCCACCGGGGCGACATCGTTCGCCGGCGTGCCGTACACCTTCGACCTGCTCGACGGCGTCGACTTCGCCGCGACACAGCATCCGACACTGCGGCAGGTCACGGTGGCCGGTGGTCGTCTCGATCGCCACTCGGTCGTGCGCTACGCCCAGCTCGGCCGTGACCGGGGGTGGGAGCTGGTGCCGATGTACGGCCAGACCGAGGCCACGGCGCGCATGGCGTACGTGCCGGCCGACCGGGTGCTGTCCCACCCGACGGCGCTCGGACGCGCGATCCCGGGCGGATCGCTGCGGCTGGACCCGGTCCCGGAGACGACCGAGTGGGGCACCGACGTCGGTGAGCTCGTCTACCAGGGGCCCAACGTGATGATGGGCTACGCGCACCGCGCCGCGGATCTGACGCGGGGTGCCGAGATCGACGAGCTGCGGACCGGCGACCTCGCCCGGCTCGTCGCCGGCGACCTGTACGAATGGGTCGGGCGGCGCAGCCGTGTCGCCAAGCTGTACGGCCTGCGCATCGACCTGGATGCCGTCGAGTGTGCCCTGGCCGCGGTCTGCCTGAGCGGTCACTGCGTGGCCGAGAACGACCGCCTGCAGGTCTTCGTGCAACGCGATCGCCCGTGCGCTGCGGTGCTCGACGCGGTCGTGGGCCACTGCCGCCTGCCCGCGCACGCCGTGGACGTCATCGACGTGGACGAGCAGCCGCGCACCAGCACCGGCAAGGTCGACTACGCGGTCCTGCGTCAGCGCGCCGCAGAGCTGCGGGTGATCGACGGCGACGACACCGCGACGGACCGGGTCGACCATGAGTCCGTCCGCACCCTGATCGCCCACCTGCTGGCGCGGCCCGATGCGAGCGTCGACGACAGCTTCCAGTCGTTGCGCGGGGACTCCCTGTCCTACGTCGAGGTGTCGATCCGGCTGTCCGAGCTCGGCCTCGATCTGCCACCGGACTGGCACCGCATCTCGTTCCGGACGTTGGTCGACAGCGCGGCCACGGTCCAGAGGCCGCGCACCGTACGGGTCGAGATGTCGATCATCCTGCGTGCCGTGGCGATCCTGCTCATCCTCGGCTCACATGCCAACGTGTGGTCGTTGCCCGGCGGGGCGCACCTGCTGCTGGTCGTCGTGGGCTTCAACCTGTTCCGATTCATGCCGGCCCACGAGGGCCTCGCGGTGAGAATGCGACGCGGGCTGACGTCGGTGGCGCACGTCGCCGTCCCGAGCATGCTGTGGATCGGTGGGGTGGCCCTGGTCAGCGGCATGTACACCCTGCCGACCGTGCTGATGCTCAACGGACAGCTGGGCAGCGACCGATGGACCGTGCAGTGGCAGTTCTGGTTCCTCGAGGCGATCATCTGGATGCAGTTGGGGGTCCTGGCCCTCACCTGCCTGCCGTGGGTCGAGCGGGCCATCCGCAAGGCGTCCTTCGGTGCCGCGCTGACCACCGTGGCCGCCACGGTGGGTCTGCGCTTCGCGCTGGTCGGGGTCGAGGCCGGTCCCACCGAGCGCTACACGCTGTCGATCGTGCTCTGGTGCTTCGCGCTCGGTTGGGCCACCTGGGCCGCCAGAACTCCGGCGCAGCGTCTCGTGGTGTCCGGTGCACTCCTGCTGGCCGTGCCCGGCTTCTTCGGCGAGCCGCAGCGCGAGGCGCTGGTGATCGCCGGAGTGCTGGCGCTGATCTGGGTGCCTCCGGTCGCCCTGCCGCGCTGGCTGGCGCGGGCGATCGCGGTCATCGCCACCGCGTCCCTGGCGATCTACCTGACCCAGTGGCAGGTCTACCCGCTCCTGGAGGATCGGTTCCCGGTCCTCGCGATGATCGCCTCGGTTCTCGTGGGACTGCTGTACCACCGCTGCTACTCCGCGGCGGAGCGGTGGGTCGGGCAGCTCTTGAGTGGGCATTCCTCGCGAAACGGGCTATACACGACGTTATGGCGCCGTTCGGCGTCGTGACGTGGCCGGCAGCGGCCCAGACGTACGAGGAGGGTGACCATGACTGAGTCCCAGAACGAAGGTCCCGCAGACGGTGGAGCCGAGGGCACCGAAGGCGTGCAGGACGGTGGCGCCGACGGTGGCGCCAACGGAGGTGCCAACGGAGGTGCCGAAGGTCCCGCAGACGGTGGAGCCGAGGGCACCGAAGGCGTGCAGGACGGTGGCGCCGACGGCGGTGCAAACGGTGGCGCCAACGGAGCTGCCGAAGGTCCCGCAGACGGTGGAGCCGAGGGCACCGAAGGCGTGCACGACGGCGGCGCCGACGGCGGTGCCGACAGCGGGGCCGACAGCTCGTCCTGATGCCGCTTGAATCTCATGACGGCGGGCCCGGGAGCTCCGGGCCCGCCGTCTGCGCTCGCTCCGAGCGGCCGGCGCTGGCCCGGCTGGTCGGCGACGTCGCGGAGTTCGCCGACGACATCTGGGCCCGAGGACCGTTGCTCGGCTCCGGCGTCGATCCCGACGGGTTCGGCGACCTGCTCACCGAAGGCGCTGTCGACGAGCTCCTGTCCGAGCGTGGGCTGCGAACCCCGTTCGTCCGCGTCGCCAAGACGGGATCGACCCTGGCCAGCCACACTTTCACCGCGCCCGGCGGCGTCGGGGCCGGCATCGCCGATCAGATCAGCGACGACAAGCTCACCGCGCTGTTCGCCGACGGGCACACCATCGTGCTGCAGGCGCTGCACCGCGTCCACCCGCCGATCATTGCGTTCTGTCAGCAGCTGTCCGCCGACCTGGGCCACCCGGTGCAGGCGAACGCCTACGTCACTCCCCCGCAGAACCAGGGCTTCGACGTCCACTACGACGTCCACGACGTGTTCGTGCTCCAGGTCGCCGGCCGCAAGAAGTGGACCATCCATGCACCGGCTCTGCCGTCGCCGCTGCGCAACCAGCCGTGGACCGACCGCCGCGACGACGTGCGGCGCGCAGCCGAGCGCGAGCCGGTGATCGAGACGGTGCTCGAGCCGGGCGACGCCCTCTACCTCCCGCGCGGCTACCTGCACTCGGCGTCCGCCTTGGGCGGCGTCACCGTTCACCTCACGCTCGGAGTGCACAGCTGGACCAGGTTCGCCGTCGCCGAGGAGCTGGTCACGCTCGCCCTGCACCGCCTCGCCGACGATGAGGAGGCACGCCGCTCCCTGCCGCTGGGCACAGCCCTGGACATCGACGACCTCGACGCCGACTTCGTCCAGAAGAAGCTGCGCGAGGTGCTGGAGTCCCTGGATCCGAGCGAGGTCGCCGAGATCTTGCGCTCGCGCCGCCGCGCGTCGCAGCGCGCAGCCCCCCTGGGCCCCTTGGCCCAGCACGCCCTGGCCGCGGCCCTCACCGAGGATTCGCACCTCCGTCTGCGCGAGCACCTCGATCCGTCGTTCGTCGACGGAACCCTCACCTCACGAGCCGGTGACGTCGCCGTGCACGAGGTCCCCGCACGGGTGATCCAGCGGCTTCTCGACGGACACGCCGTCGCGGCGGTCGACTTGGGCATCGACGCGGCTCGTGACCTGGTCCGGGCTGGGCTGGTCGTCGACGGATGATGTTCCGCTGCTCCGACGAGGCCGCGGCGCGGCGGGACCCGATGCTCGGGACGGCTCCCCCGCAGCGCGACTGGCTTCTCGTCGAGCACCCGGGACCGTGGCCGGTCACCGCGCCGTTCGACGCCGACGTGCCCGCCGAGCTGCTGAAGCGGCTCGGTCACCCGCAGGTGAGGACGCTCTTCATCCGGCGGCACGGACGGCAAGGCGCACCCGATCAGCTCGTCGGCCCCCGGCGCTGGTTCCGTCAGCACGACGGCAGCCTCCGCGTCGGCACCTGGAACGATCCCGAGGATCTCCTCGAGAGCCTCGAACCGACCGGCGGTCAGCCGCATCGTGACACGCTGATGCTCGTCTGCACGCACGGCGTCCACGACGTGTGTTGCGCGGTGAAGGGACGACCGGTCGCGGAGTCCCTCTCCGAGGTGTGGCCGGAAGCGACCTACGAGTGCAGCCACATGGGTGGTGACCGCTTCGCTCCCAATCTTCTTCTGTTCCCCGATCTCACCTGCTACGCCGCCATGACACCGGACGTCGCAGTACCCACCGTGAAGAGGCACCTCGCCGGGCGTGTCGACCCGATGTGGCTGCGCGGAGTCGCCGGCTTCCATCCGGCCGAACAGGTGGCAATGGGCTTGGCGCTCGGCAGGTGGGGACCGGCCCCTGTGGCAGCGGCGACACCCCGGCTGGTCGAGCAGACCGGCACCTTCGACGCCGGCCGCTGGACCGTGGACGTCCACGGGCAGCTCCCGCTGCCGCCCGTCGTCCGTGTCGTCCTGAGCAGCACTCGCCGACCCGAGGCCCGACTCACCTGCCGAGCATCGCGCGCGACCCGCGCCGTCCAGTGGAACACCGTGTCCATCGAGGTGACGGGCTGACAGCGATGAAACAAGACCCCCACACCGGCGAGAGTGTGAGGGCCTTGAGTGTCCGAGGGGGGACTTGAACCCCCACGCCCGTAACCGGGCACTAGCACCTCAAGCTAGCGCGTCTACCATTCCGCCACCCGGACGAGTGGTGTCGCCCCGCGAGCGGGGCAGCAATGAACTCTAGCAAACAGCTGCAGCAGGTCCACATCGCGGTGACCGGCACCCCCACATGCTCCGGACTCAGAACAGCTGAGACACCGCATAGATCGTGAGCCCGGCCAGGCCGCCCACCACGGTGCCGTTGATGCGGATGAACTGCAGGTCGCGGCCCACGTGCAGCTCGATCCGCTCGGCGGTCTCCTTGCCGTCCCAGCGATTGACCGTCGCCGAGATGACCGTGGCGATCTCGGTGCCGTACTGCTCGATCACGTAGGCGGAGGCGTCGCTGATGCGCGCGTCGATGCGCCGCGCCAGGGCGTCGTCGGTCATGAGCCGACGGCCGAGTGACTCCAGCTCCTCCAAGCCGCGCCGGCGCAGCAGGCCGGACTCGTCCCCGAGCGATCCGATCACCGCACGACGCAGGGCGTCCCACAGGCTGATCGAGGTGTCGACCACGCGCGGCTGCGCGAGCATCCGGCGCTTCAGCGCCTCGAACCGTTCCATCGTGGCGTCGTCGTGCTGCAGGGCCTGGGCCATGTCTGCCAGCCACCCGTCGAGCGCCTGCCGCGCGGGGTGGTTGATGACCCTGCTGATCTCGCCGACCCAGTCGACGACCTGGGCGTGCACCCAGCCGGACACCTTCCGGTCCACCCACTCCGGGGTCCACCCCGGGGCACGATTCTCGATCAGCGCCGAGACCTCGCTCTCGTGATCGGCCAGCCAGCGACCCAGCTCGTCGAGGGCGAGATCGACCAGGCCGACATGGGCATGATCGCGCAGCACCTCCTCCAGCAGCTTCCCGACGACCGGACTGAGTGGCTCCTCCACCAGCCGCGGGATCAGGGCCTGCTCGATCACCGCCGCGACATCGCGCTCCTGCACGTACGACAACGCATCGGCCAGGATCTGCGATCCCTCGTCGACGATGCGCTTCGCGTGCCCGTCGGCGATCAGCCACTCGCCGGCGCGCCGACTGACCTGGGCGGAGTTGATGCGCTCACCGATGACGTCGGCGCGCAGGAAGTTCTCTGCGACGAACTCCTCCAGGCTCGCTCCCAGCGCCGCCTTGCGATTCGGGATGATCGCGGTGTGCGGGATCGGCAGGCCGAGCGGGTGCCGGAACAGTGCGGTCACCGCGAACCAGTCGGCGATCGCGCCGACCATGGCCGCCTCCGACGCAGCGTTCACGTACCCCCATGCCCCGCCGCGGTCGTGGGTGAGGACGAACACCAGCGCCGCGAGCAGCAGCAACGACAGCGCCAGCACGCGCATGCGCCGCAGACCACGCAGACGGCCGGCGTCGGCCGCGGAGAACTTCAGGCCGAAGTCAATGTCTGTCGGGGGCAGGTCGGTCGGGGGCAGGTCGGTCGGAGTCACGCCCCGAGAGTAGGGCCCGCAGCCCTCCCCTGCCTGCGTAGACTGCTCGCCATGAGCTTCAACGAGGGAGCCTCGCTCGACACGAGCCAGGTCACCGGGGGTGGCAGGGGCCGCGCGGGAGCAGTCATCGGCGGTGGGGCAGGCGGCATCGTGCTGCTGATCCTGAGCCTGGTCCTCGGCCAGGACCTCACCGGGCTGGGCGGGTCGAATCCGTTCGACACGAACCAGGTCGCACCCGGTGGCACCGACGCGTCCGCCGCCGACTTCTCCGAGTGCAAGACCGGCGCCGATGCCAATCGCGACGACACGTGCCGGGTGATCGGCACCGTCAACAGCGTGCAGGCGTACTGGGGCGAGGCCCTGCCGGCGGACGTGCAGCGCCAGTACAGCCAGGCCAAGACGGTGCTCTACTCCGGATCCACACAGTCCGCCTGCGGCACCGCGTCGAACCAGACCGGCCCGTTCTACTGCCCGTCGGACCAGCAGGTGTACATCGACGCCAGCTTCTTCGACGAGCTCAGCAGCCGATTCGGCGCCGACGGCGGCGCGTTGGCGCAGGAGTACGTGGTCGCCCACGAGTACGGCCACCGCGTCCAGGACCTGCTGGGCATCCTCAAACGCCAGGACGGCCAGTCCGGACCGCAGAGCGCCGGGGTGCGCATCGAGCTGATGGCCGACTGCATGGCTGGGGTCTGGGCCAACAACGCCTCCTCGACCGAGGACGCGAACGGCGAGACCTTCCTGCAGCCGCTGACCAAGAAGGACATCACCTCTGCCCTGTCGGCGGCGGCAGCGGTGGGCGACGACCACATCCAGGAGGAGCTCGGCGGCGGCCGGGTCAACTCTGAGACCTGGACCCACGGTTCGAGCGAGTCGCGCCAGAAGTGGTTCACCGCCGGATACGACAGCGGCACCATCAACAGCTGCGACACCTTCGCCACGGACGACCTCTGATTCGTGGGTGGCCGTCGCCGGCTCCAGGCCGAGATCTGGATCGTCCTGGGCCTGTCCCTCGGGGCCTCCGGGGTGTACTCGGTCGTCAGCCTCGTCCGCAAGGCCACGTTGACCGGTGGACTGCGCGGACAGACCGCCACCCTCAACGCCGCCCAGGACGACCGCCAGATCTTCGACTTCGTCTACCAGGTGCTGGGCATCGGCTTCGCACTCGTCCCGGTGGCGCTCGCCCTGTACCTGCTGTCGAACGACGACGTCGTCGACCAGGTGACGACGCGGCTGGGACTGGATCGATCACGTCCCGGCTTCGACCTGATGTGGGGCGCCGGCCTCGCTGCGGCGATCGGCCTGCCGGGCCTCGGCCTCTATGGAGCCGGGCGACTGCTCGGCATCACCGCCCAGGTCGTCCCGGCGCCCGACATCGCCTACTGGTGGACCATTCCCGTGCTGATCCTGGCGGCCTTGCAGAACGCGATCCTCGAGGAGGTCATCGTGATCGGCTTCCTGATGACCCGACTGCGACAGCTCGGCTGGAGCACGGGCGCGACGATCGTGAGCGCCGCTGCGCTGCGCGGCAGCTACCACCTCTACCAGGGGGTGGGCCCGGGGATCGGCAACTTCGTGATGGGCCTGGTGTTCGGGTACTGGTTCCACCGCACCAGGCGCGTCATGCCCCTGGTCATCGCGCACACCGTCCTCGACGTCGTGGCGTTCGTCGGATATCTGCTGCTCGGCGACGCGTTGGGGCTGAAGTGACATGAAGATCGCCTTCGACCCCGCGCTGCCGATCACCGATCGCCATGACGACATCGCCGCTGCCATCCGCGACCACCAGGTCGTGGTGATCGCCGGCGAGACCGGTTCGGGCAAGACCACCCAGCTGCCCAAGATCGCCTACGAGCTGGGCCGGCGGTCCATCGCCCACACGCAGCCGCGTCGAATCGCCGCTCGCAGCGTCGCCAAGCGCATCGCCGCAGAGTGCGAGGTCGAGCTGGGGGCCGAGGTGGGCTACGCCGTCCGATTCGACGACCAGACCAGCGAGACGACCGCGATCCGGCTGGTGACCGACGGACTGCTGCTCGCCGAGCTGCAGCGCGACCGTCAGCTGTCCCGGTACGACACGATCATCATCGACGAGGCGCACGAGCGGTCGCTGTCGATCGACTTCCTGCTCGGCTACCTCAAGCAGCTGTTGCCCCGGCGCACCGATCTGAAGGTCATCATCACGTCCGCCACGATCGATCTCGAGCGATTCGCCGAGATGTTCGATGCCCCGATCATCGAGGTCAGCGGTCGGACCTTCCCGGTGGAGGTCCGGTACCGCCCGCCGGCGGAGACCGGCGCCGACGACCAGCTCGACGCCATCGCCGAGGCGGTGGCAGAGCTGCCCACCAGCGGCGACATCCTGGTCTTCTTGTCCGGCGAGCGTGAGATCCGCGACGCGGCCGACCACCTGACGAGCAAGAAGTACCCCCGCACCGAGATCCTGCCCCTGTTCGGGCGCCTCGCCGCGGCCGACCAGCAGAAGATCTTCAGCGACCATCCCGGCCGCCGCATCGTGCTGGCGACCAACGTCGCGGAGACGTCCCTGACGGTGCCCGGCATCCGTCACGTCATCGACACCGGCGTCGCCCGCATCTCCCGGTTCAGCCAGCGGCTCAAGGTCCAGCGGCTGCCGATCGAGGCGATCTCCCAGGCCAGCGCCGCCCAGCGCGCCGGTCGGTGCGGACGGGTCGCCGACGGCATCTGCATCCGGCTGTACTCCGAGGAGGACTTCGACGGACGCCCAGAATTCACCGACCCGGAGATCCAGCGCACCAACCTGGCATCGGTCCTGCTGCAGATGGCGTCGCTCGACCTCGGCAGCATCAAGGACTTCCCCTTCCTCGACCCGCCCGACTCCCGGGCCGTCAGCGACGGTCTGAACCTGCTCTACGAGCTCGGCGCGATGCAGGGTCAGCGGCTCACCAAGATCGGCCGTCGGATGTCGACGTTGCCGACCGATCCGCGTCTGGCCCGCATGCTGCTCGCGGCCGACGAGCTCGGCTGCCTGGCCGACGTGCTGGTCATCGTCGCCGCCATGTCGATCCAGGATCCGCGCGAGCGGCCCCTTGACCACCAGCAGGCCGCCGATGAGAAGCACCAACGATTCCGCGAGCCCGACTCGGACTTCTTGTCCTACCTCACCTTGTGGCGCTACATCCGAGAGCAGCGTGACGAGCTGTCCAGCTCGGCGTTCCGGCGACTGTGCCGCGAGGAGTACCTGCACTGGCTGCGCATCCGGGAATGGCAGGACGTGCACTCCCAGCTGCGGCGCACCGCGAAGGAGCTGGGCCTGCGGCCCGGCTCGATCGGGGCTGATCCTGATCGCATCCACCAGGCGATGCTGTCCGGGCTCCTCTCGCACATCGGCCTGCGCGAGCCGGACGGCCGGGAGTTCCTCGGCGCCCGCCAGGCCAGGTTCATGGTCTTTCCCGGATCGGGGCTGGCGAGGAAGCCGCCGCGCATGGTGATGGTCGGCGAGCTCGTCGAGACCAGTCGGTTGTGGGGACGCACCGCTGCCAGGATCGAGCCGGAATGGGTCGAGCGTGCCGGTGAGCACCTGGTCAACCGGTCCTACAGCGAGCCGCACTGGTCGTCGCGACGTGGATCGGCGATGGCCCACGAGAAGGTCCTGCTGTTCGGTGTGCCGATCGTGGCCGACCGGCTGGTGCAGCTGGGGCGCATCGATCCCGTCGTCGCCCGCGACCTGTTCATCCGGCATGCCTTGGTGCAGGGCGAGTGGCGCACGCAGCACCGGTTCTTCGAGGCGAACCAGCAGATGATCGCCGGCGTCGAGGAGCTCGAGGACCGCCTGCGCCGGCGCGACCTGCGGGTCGA
>JBBSRN010000034.1:0-14446 GCA_038242985.1 Propionibacteriales bacterium
CCTCGAGGGTGTCGACCAGGTGAGCGCCGATACTGCCCGTCGCGCCGGTGACCAGCACCTTTCCGGGCACAGGCGAACCGAGGCCCGGGTCGGGGTCGATCATGCTCATCACCATCTCGCTTCTTGAACTAGAAACAGGTTCCTGCTTCCAATTCTAGATCACCTCGGGGATACTGCACGCGTGTCATCCCTGCCCTCACCCGAGGACCTCGAGAGCTCTCCGGTCTGGTCCGTCATCCGTGCCGCGCACACGCTCGAGCGGCGGGTCACGGCCTTGTTCGCGATCTACGACCTCACCCCGGTGCAGTTCGGTGTCTTGTCCTATCTCGGGGCCAACGGGCCGATGACCACCGCCGAGGTGGCGCGCTCGGTGCTCGTCCGTCCGCAGTCGATCGCCGGCGTCGTCAACAACATGGACCGGCGCGGCCTCGTCTTCAGAAGCCGTCCTCGTGGGCGCGGGCGGTCCAACCCCGTGCAGCTCACCACGTCCGGAGAGGAGCTCCTGTCCCAGGTGTGGCCCGAGTTCGAGCAGGCCAACACCGCGGGCACCCTCGGACTGTCGAAGGAGCAAGCGGTCTCGCTCCCTCTCCTCATGCACGCCCTCCTCACCGCGCTGGAGGCCGACCGCCGATAGCGGCGCACCCGCACCCAGCATCAGCCCGAGCTCAGGCCACGCTGTGTGATCGGTGCGATACGGTGACAAGAATCGACCGAATGGCGGGTGTGCAGGTGTCCGGTGTGCTGGTGGTGGGTGTCGACGGCTCGGAGAACGGTGCCGCGGCGCTGGAATGGTCGGTGACCGAGGCGTCGCATCGTGGAGACGTCCTCAAGCTCGTCTACTGTCTCCACATCCCGATGCCGACGGCCTCGTTCGCCGGTGCTGTGGCGGCGCCGCAGGTCGAGACGATGCGCGACTACGCCGATGGCGTGCTTGCCGCCGTGGCCGAGACGGCCCGCGGCATGGAACCGGAGCTGGAGGTGCAGACCCAGCTCAAGATGGGTCCGCCCGCAGCCGCGCTGCTGGAGGCATCGAAGGACGCTTCCCTGCTCGTGGTCGGCGCTCGCGGACTCGGCGCCTTCGGCTCGATGTTCATGGGCTCGGTGAGCATGCGTGTCGCCGCACACGCAGAGTGCCCAACCGTGGTCGTACCGTCCGATGGGCACGGACACGATCACTCCGGCCCCGTCGTGGTCGGCCTGGACGACTCGCCGCACGCGATCGCTGCCCTGCGCTTCGCGGTGGACACGGCCAAGCTGCATGGGACCGAGGTCATCGCGATCCATGGTCGCGGCGACACATCCGATCTGGACCTTCCTCACGGTGTCGAGGAGTCCGAGCAGGCACAGGCTGAATCGCAGGTGGCCGATGTCATCAGGCGTGCAGACCTGGACCAGGACGTGACGACACGGGTCGTGGCCGCGGATCCGGGCGACGCTCTTCTGGAAGCCGGCGAGCACGCCTCGATGATCGTGGTCGGCTCACGTGGACGCGGTGGTTTCCGCGGGATGCTGCTCGGGTCGGTGAGCCAGTCGGTGCTCCATGGAGCGAAGGGCCCCGTCGTCGTGGTCCGCGCCGAGCAGGACTGAACCGCCGCGCGCGGGAATCCCGGTCCAGAACTGTGACCCTGTGCCCATGGACGTAGAACTGTCCGAAATTCGCGGCTTCCTGGCCGACCACGCACCGTTCGACACGCTTGCGGCGCAGGCGCTCGACATGATTCCCCGCCGGTGCACGTTGCGTTACATCCGCCGCGGCGGGGTCGTGCTGACGGTCGGCGACCGGGGGTCCGGACTGCACGTGGTCCGGTCCGGGGCCGTCGACGTCGTGGACCCGTCAGGGGGGTTGGTGGAACGGGTCGGCGCAGGTGGCGCCTTCGGGATGACCGCGCTGCTCGAGCGCCAGCCCACCCGCTACCGCTACACCGCCACGGAGGACACCCTTCTCATCGTGCTGCCGCCCGACCTCTTCGAGACGCTGGCCGAGCAGCACGCGGACTTCGCCGCTTTCTACGCAGCCACCCACCACGCACGTCTGTCCACGGCGATCAGCACCCTGCACCAGGCCGCCTCGGGCGGCACCACCCTGGGCACCCGGGTGCGTGACCTGGTCACCCGCGAGCCGGTGACCACCACGACAGGTGCGACGGTCGCCGAGGCGGCGGCCTCGATGGCGACGTCGGGTGTGTCGAGCATTCTCGTGGTCGACGACGGCGTCCTGCGCGGCGTCGTCACCGACCGTGACCTGCGCAACCGTGTGCTGGCAGTCGGCCTGGACACCGCGCGCCCGGTGAGCGACGTGATGAGCTCGCCGGCAGTGACGGTGCGCGCGGAGGCGCTCGTCGCCGAGGCGTTGCTGGAGATGGTGGATCGCAGCATCCACCACCTGCCGGTCGTGGACGAGGACGGTTTGCCCATCGGCCTGGTCACCACCACCGACCTGGTGCGGCTGGAGCGATCGAACCCGGTGTACCTGGTCGCCGAGATCAGCGGGCAGACGACGCTGGCCGCCGTGGTCGAGCAGGCTCATCGGATCCCGGTTGCACTGGGCGACCTGGTGGACCAGGACCTCTCCGCAGCCGACATCGGCCGGGTCCTGACGGCGCTGGCCGACG
Organism: Propionibacteriales bacterium; assembly: GCA_038242985.1. Classification (GTDB taxonomy): domain Bacteria; phylum Actinomycetota; class Actinomycetes; order Propionibacteriales; family Nocardioidaceae; genus Aeromicrobium. The sequence goes on from JBBSRN010000034.1 coordinate 2,613, forward strand.
CGGTGCGCCGGCGCGTGATCGCGCTCGTCGAGTCAGAGCTGGGTGCGCCGCCCACGGCCTACAGCTGGGTCGTGCTGGGCTCCGCCGCCCGGGACGAGGAGGCGCTCTCGGCCGATCAGGACCATGCCTTGGTGCTCGCGGAGGCCGGCCACGACACCTGGTTCGCCGACATGGCAGACCGGGTCGTGGCCGTCCTGGAGGACGCCGGGTGGCCGCGCTGCCCGGGAGGTGTGATGGCCTCCAACCCGCGCTGGCGGCTCACCGTCGAACAGTGGCGCGACCAGTTCGCGGCGTGGTCGCGCGAGCCTGGACCCGAAGCGACGTTGCAGAGTGCGATCGCCCGCGACATGCGGCACCTGGTGGGGGACGAGCACCTGACGCAGGCCGTGCGACGTGCGGCCGCCACGGCGGTGTCCCCGCGCCTGCTCGGCCACCTGGGTGGCAACGCTCTGACGATGCGGCCACCGCTGGGGTTCTTTCGCGGGTTCGTCCTGGAGAAGGACGGAGCGCACCGGGAGACACTCGACATCAAGCGGGGCATCGCGGCCGTCGTGCAGCTGGCCAGGGTGCAAGCACTTCGAGCCGGCTCGACAGCGTTGTCCACTCGTGATCGGATCACCGCGGCGCAGGAGGGTGGCGTGCTCGACGAGCACACCGCGTCGGACCTCCTGGATGCTCTGGAGCTGATGTCCTATCGACGCCTGCACCACCAGGTCGGCCAAGCCCGTGCTGGGATCCGACCCGACAACAACCTCGTACCCGCTGACCTGACCGAACGCCAACGTCGACACCTCAAGGACGCCTTCGCGGTCGTCCGCTCCGCGCAGCAGCAGCTCGCCCGCCGGCTCGAGCCCGGATACGTGTGAAGTCCAGCTGGTGGTCCCGCGCTCGCGAGCCGCTCGCCTACCCGCGAGGACCCGTGCGCGACCTGGCAGCTGCGCCACCATCGCCTCCCGCAACGCCGGCATCTGCAGTCGAGTTCCTCGCGGTGGACATCGAGACGACCGGACTGAACCCACGCCGTGACCACATCCTGGCAGCGGGGTGGGTGCCCATCGTTGCTGGTCAGATCGTGCTGGCCGATGCGCGCGAGGTCCTGGTCCGGCCGCCGTCGGGTGTCCACGTGGGTCACTCGGCGACCGTGCACGGCCTCACCGATGACACGGTGGCACGCGCAGTCCCGCTGGTCGACGTGCTGCCCGAGCTCCTCGACGCGCTGCACGGGCGGGTGCTGCTCGCCCATCACACGCCGATCGAGCTGCGCTTCATGCGGCGCGCGTCGCGCGCGGTGTACGGGTGCGGGTTGCCGCTCACCGCCGTGGACACCGTGATGTTGCAGCGCCGGCTGCTCGCGGACGCGAACGGTGTGGTGGCTCCGGGTCTGCTCCGTCTGCACGGCGCGCGGAGCCACTTCGGGCTGCCTCGCTACCACGCCCACGACGCCCTCATGGACGCGATCGCGGCGGGCGAGCTCCTGCTGGCCCAGATCGCCGAGCTCGAGCACGCATCGGGTCGCGAGATCACGCTGTGCGAGCTCTCACCGATTCGTCGACGCTGAGGTTGCCGGACCCAGAGCTCTCACGGCGTGGTCCGGCCCGACAGCACGCCGTCTGATGGTCGTGCCGCCGGACGGGTCCGAGCTGACCACCCGCGGGTTAGTGTGAGGAGATGACCGGCCGGGAACACGTCGTGCTCCTCGACGAGACTGGACGAGCCATCGGCACCGTCGACAAGGCCGACGTCCATCACGGGGCGACGCCGTTGCACCTCGCGTTCTCCTGCTACGTCTTCGACGCCGAGGAGAGGCTTCTGCTGACTCGACGCGCGCCGACCAAGGTGACGTTCCCCAGCGTGTGGACCAACTCGGTCTGTGGGCATCCGGCGCCGTCGGAAGGCCTCGAGGCCGCCGTCCGCCGCCGGGTGGGCCAGGAGGTGGGGCTGGAGATCGATGACCTGCGACTGGTCCTGCCGGAGTTTCGCTACACCGCGACGATGAACGGCATCGGCGAGAACGAGATGTGTCCGGTCCTGGTGGCCACCTCGGTCGGCGACGTCAGGCTCGACCCGACAGAGGTCGAGTCGATCGAGTGGGTGTCGTGGGCCGTGTTCTCCGGCGAGGTCCTCGATGGCACCCGCGACATCTCGACCTGGTGCCGGGCGCAGGTCGAGGAGCTCGTCCTCCTGGGGCCGGGCCCCTCGTCGTGGGAGACCGCCGACCCAGGACGGTTGCCGCCGGCCGCGCTACCCGCCTGACCCCGACCAGCCCCGGCCCCGTGCCCGCAAAATCCATGGGCTGTGCCGGACCGTGCGGTCAGCGCAGGTCTTGGTTCGACCCGTGGGCTCGGTGAATCGGTGTGGTGCGTCGGGCTCACCCACCATGTTCGTGGTTCCACCCGCGAGTGACCAATCCAGTGCGGCGACGGCATGCGTGGGTCGGGCTGCCAGAACGTGCGCCCGTTCGAGCACCCCGGCGTGATCGGGTCAGTCTGAGGTGTCAACACCTCCGGTGCGTGTCACGATGGAGGAGATGACGCCGCAACGCGGCGCCCCGAGGAAGGGCAACGCGCATGCAGATTCTTTCGGTCCGGGGCGCTCTCCCGGACCACTGTTACGAGCAGGACGACATCACCGATGCGCTGGTGGGGTTCGTCGGCGCCGGCCGTCTGGATCGAGATCAGCTGCGCCGCTTCAACCGGAACTGCGGCGTGCGGCAGCGCCATCTCGTGCTGCCGCTGGAGGACTACGCCGGCCTCGGCGACTTCGGCCGGTCGAACGACCTGTTCCTCGAGCATGCGGTCGCCTTGGGATCCCGGGCACTGCTCGATGCCCTGAAGGCCGCCGACCTGACACCGTCGGACGTCGACCTCATCGTGACCACGACCGTCACCGGTCTGGCTGTACCGTCGCTCGACGCCAGGATCGCTGCGACGATCCGCTTGCGGGCCGACGTCAAGCGCGTCCCGCTGGTCGGTCTCGGGTGCGTTGCAGGCGCAGCGGGCATCGCTCGACTCCACGACCACCTGATGGGCCATCCTGAGGACGTCGCAGTCCTGGTCTCGATGGAGCTGTGCTCACTGACGTTGCAGCGCGCCGACGTCTCCGTCGCGAATCTCGTCGCGAGCGGGCTGTTCGCCGACGGCGCTGCAGCAGTCGTCGCGCGAGGATCGTCGGCCGAGCGACGCGGAGCCACCCCTTCGGGATCGACACCGGTGGAGGTGCTCGACTCGCGCAGCAGGCTCTATCCGGACTCCGAGAGAACGATGGGGTTCGACGTCGGTGCGACAGGTCTGAAGATCGTGCTGGACGCGGGTGTGCCGGCAGTCGTGGAGCAGTACATCGGCGGCGATGTGGACGACTTCCTCGACGTCCATGGCCTGGCTCGCGCCGACATCGGCTTCTGGGTCTGTCATCCCGGAGGACCGAAGGTCATCGAGGCGATCCAGCGCACGCTGGGGCTGAGTCACGACGACCTGTCCGTGACGTGGGAGTCGCTCGCCTCGATCGGCAACCTGTCCTCCGCCTCGGTGCTCCACGTCCTGATGGACACGTTGCGGGACCGGCCCCCCGCTGCCGGTGCGTACGGGATCATCATGGCGATGGGACCGGGCTTCTGCTCCGAGCTCGTGCTGGTGCGGGCTGCGGCCACCGCATGACCGGTCTTCTCGCGTTCACCGGCGTCGTCGTCCTGGTCGCGATGGAGCGGATCGCGGAGATGGTCGTGTCGCGACGCAACGCCGCCTGGAGCTTCGAGCGGGGCGGTGTCGAGAGCGGTCAGCGGCACTACCCGGTCATGGTGGTGCTGCACTCCGCGTTCCTGGCGGGCATGTTGGTCGAGGCGTGGTGGCGACGGCCCGACGTGCCCAGCGCCCTGGCCTGGTCGATGCTCGCCGTCGTGGTGCTCTGCCAGGCGGGGCGTTGGTGGTGCATCGGGGCCCTCGGCAGGCACTGGAACACCAGGGTGATCGTCGTTCCGGGGACTCCGCCCGTGCGGCGCGGTCCCTACCGGGTGCTCACCCACCCCAACTATGTCGTCGTCGTGGTGGAGGGTGTCGCGCTGCCGTTGATCCACGCCGCATGGGTGTCCGCAGTCGTCTTCACGATCCTGAACGCCGCGCTCCTGAGGGTCCGCCTCGACGTGGAAGGGTCAGCGCTGCGCAGCCTGCCGGTTGCGGCACCGGAGAGCGCTTGATGCGCGACCTCATCGTCGCCGGCGGAGGGCCGATCGGGCTCATCACCGCACTGCTGGCAGCACGTGCGGGACAGGACGTCGTCGTGCGCGAACCCCGGCCGGGTCCGGTCGACAAGGCCTGTGGCGAGGGGCTGATGCCGGGCGCGGTCGCCGGCCTGAAGGCTCTCGGGGTCGAGCCGGAAGGGCGTCCACTCGCCGGTATCCGGTACGTGGACGGTGAGCGCCGGGTCGAGGCTCCGTTTCGGCACGGCGCCGGAAGAGGCGTCCGGCGCACCACGCTCCACGGGGCGTTGAGCGACGCGATCGCCGCAGCCGGCGTCACGGTGGAGGCGGCGACTGTCAAGGACGTCCAGGATCGCGGTGATCATGTGCTGGTCGACGGATCTGCGACCCGATTCCTCATCGCGGCGGACGGTCTGCACTCGCCGACGCGGCGCGCCGTGGGTCTGGAAGGATCCAGCCGGATGCCGCGGCGGTTCGCCCAGCGAGCGCACGCGGCGATCGCCCCGTGGAGCGACTTCGTCGAGGTGCACTGGTCGCGCAGCGGCGAGGCGTACGTGACGCCGACCGCGGACGACCAGATCGGTGTCGCGATCCTGACCCACCAGCAGGGACGCGGCTTCCACGACCTCCTGGCGGAATTTCCCGAGCTCGTCGACCGCCTCGATGGTGCACCGTGGGGACGGGTCAGGGGAGCCGGACCGTTGCGCCAGCGCTCCACGGCACGGGTTCGTGGCAACGTGCTGCTGGTCGGTGACGCGGCCGGCTACGTCGACGCGCTGACCGGTGAGGGGATCGCGCTGGGCTATGCCCACGCCCAAGCGGCCGTCTCCGCCGTCGCCGATCGCGACCCGCAGGGTTACGACAGGGCATGGCGCCGCCTCACGTGGCGCCATGACCTCATGACTGCCGCCCTGGTGACCGCGACACGTGCCCCGGTCGTGCGGTCGAGCATCGTGCCCGCCGCGCAACGGCTGCCGGCGGTGTTCGGATGGGCGGTCAACCAGCTGGCCCGGCCTGCCTGAACGGTCACCGGCCGCGTGATCTGATCGTCGGGCGGGCACGAGGTGACCCGCGGCAGGCCCTAGGGTCACTAGCGTCAGGAAGTGATCTGGCGTCAGATCGAAAGACGCCTCGAGCGAGGGAATCCTATGTGCCGAGTGCTTGCCTACATCGGGCCAGAAATACCCTTGGAGAGCCTGCTCCTGAAACCGGAGAACAGCCTCATCAACCAGTCCCTGGACCCCGAGCGTCACCCGCTGCTCCAGCTCGCCGGGTGGGGATTCGGGGCCTGGAGCGAGCACCTGCTGAAACCCGAAGCACCGTTGCTCTACCGGCGACCCATGCCGGCCTTCTATGACGACAATGCCGACGGAATGATCCCGAGTCTCCAGGCCAGCACGATGCTGGCCCACGTCAGAGCCGCCGCCTACAACTCCCAGACGGTCCTGGCCGACGAGAACTGCCATCCGTTCTCGTACAAGGAGACCCCCTGGATCGTCGCGCAGAACGGCGACCTGCCGAACTGGAAGATCCTGCAGAGGGAGCTGCTGCCGCACTGTGCGGACACGTACCTGGACCAGATGCGGGGCACCACCGACACCGAATTCCTCTACGTGCTCCTCCTCTCCCTGCTCAAGAGCGACAGCGACGAGGACGTGCAGCAGGCGTTCGAGAAGATGTTGGGGCTCATCGTCCAAGCCATGAAGAAGCTCGATCTCGTGGAGCTGACGAAGCTGAAGATGGCGCTGGTTGCGCCGGGCCGGATCATCGGTGTGAACTTCGGCTCAGGGCACCAGGGCGAAACGGATCCGGCGGGGGACTGGAGAGAGCTGCGCAAGTCCGGGCCGGGCACCGATGACTATGCACTCTCCATGCTCCTGGAGCCGATGTATCTGCTGACGGGGCGCAATTTCCAGGACTATGAGACGTCCTACGACATCGACGTGTGCCCGGTCGAGGAGGCGACGTCCGTCATCTTCGCGTCCGAGACCCTGACCGAGAGCAGCGATGACTGGCTGGATCTGGAATTCGGCCAGATCGTGTTCTTGCAGAACACGGGCACGAACATCACGAGGAGCGTCAGCACACTGACGGTGTAGGTCCGGCGGGACGGCTCAGGTCGGAGGCGAATCGATGGTGGCCGCGGCACTGCGGGCACGAGCGGTGGCCAGTGGGCGAGTGATCAGGGCGACCGCCAGCACCGCCACAGCCGTGATCGCCCACCACAGCAGGCGATTGCGGTTGACCGCGGCGGGATCGGTCACTGCGGTGAGGGATTCGGTTGGCGGTCCGGCGATCGTCGTGCTCCTCGGCTGGTCCGCGCCGCGGCCCGGAGCGACAGCACTGGCGGAGCGGAGGGCGGCCAACGGTTGGATCAGCCCCCACCCCTGCTGGTCGTCACGCGCTGCCGACTGCGGCCGATCTGCTGTCGTGAGGATGCGGTTGGTGATGTCGGCCGCACTGTCATCGGGAAACTTCTGACGCAGCTGGGCGGCGAGAGCGCTGACGTAGGCCGTGGCGTAGCTCGTGTAGGGCCGGTTGGTGCCGACCAGGCAGTCGCCCTTGTCGTAGAAGGTGGTGAGGACGTTGCCGCCGGGTGCGGCGACGTCGACGTGATCGCCGTGGATGGACCAGTTGTCCACATCGCCGGAGGCGTCGGTGGCGGCGACACCGATCACGCCGGGGAAGCCGGCCGGGTACTGCACCCGGGTCAGCGCACTGTCCTCGGGTCGGTTGCCGGCAGAGGCCACGAGGACGGCGTCCTGGTCGACGGCGTACTCGATGGCGGACTTCAGCTGCTTGAGGTTCGGGTCGTTCGGCCCGGTGCTGAGCGAGATGTTGATGACCGAGGCGCCCTGCTCCGCCGCCCAGCGGATGCCGTCGGCCACCTCGCCGGAGTTGCCCTGGTCGCGCAGCTCGCCGAACACTCGCACCGGCAAGATGGTGACGCTCGGAGCGGCGCCGATGAGCACCGACTGCTTGATCTTGCGAGCGGCGATGATCCCGGCCACCACGGTGCCGTGCCCCTGCTTGTCGTCGAACTCGCTGCCCCCGACGAAGGAACGTCCCTTCACGACGGCCTGCTCCAGGTGGGCGTTGCCGCGAGAGACGCCGCTGTCGACCACCGCGACCGTGACGTTCTTGCCGGTTGCGAGACGCCAGGACTGGCGAACGCCGAGCAGGTTGAGATTCTGCAGGCCCTTGGGGTCGGTCACGTAGCTGGTCTTCGACACGTCGCAGTCGGTGGCGGCAACCGCCGGTGAGCCGGTGGCGACGGTGACCAGCCCGGCCATCGCAGCAACGGCCAGCGCGGTCACGGGGGCGGCCCGGCGCCGGGTGCGGATCACGAGATCACCTGGTTCGACAGGTACGGTCCGATGTCGGGACCGTCGGCGAACAGATCGGCCCAGGGGCGCGGTACCGGCACCGGAGGGATCGATCCGTAGCCGAGGCGTTCGAGCGATGCGCGGACGTACTTGCGCGGCACGATGGCGTAGCGCGTGCCGCGGGGGTCGATCAGGTACGCGGTGTCGGCGGAGGTTCCGGTGGCCTTGGTCGTGGCGTAGACCAGTGCGCCATGACCCTGGGCGATCTCGACCGTGGCCTTCCCGTTGGTGGGAATGAGGTCCTGGTCGTCCGCGGTGGCGAGCACGGCTGTGCTGGTGGTCCTGGCGGTGTCGGACCGGTTCAGCGCGAGGCACGGGGTCTGGTCGTCGCTGAGGTCGCCCACGGTGTTCGGCCAGCTCGATGGCGAGAAGGTCTCGTTGGCGCGGGTGGGGATGCCGTTGAGGTCATTGGGCTGGACCTTCTGCTCGGCGATGCGCGAACCGGCCGGACTGCCGCGGTAGACGAGGTAGGCGAACTCATCGAGCGGCACCAGGCCGTCCTTCGCCAGGACGTACCCCTGACCGTTGGCTGTCACCGGGGTACCCACGACCGACAGGTCGCCGGTGGCCTCATCAGAGCGGCCGCCGGCACCCGGCACGTCGAAGGGGGCAACAGGGCTGCCCTGGGCGATCAGGCTCAGCCAGGCGTTGGACACCGAGATGGGCGTGCCGCGGTTCAGGCCCAGGGAACGCACGATGTCGGTGCTCGTGGCATCTCGCGGCACGGAGTACCGGCGGCCGCCGGCCACGATCCACAGCGACTGGTCGGTCGTGGAGCGGACCACGAGCGCGTCCTTGCTGGCGCTGACCGCAGGCTTGTCCTGCACCGTGGTGAGGAGGCCACCATCGGCGTTGGTGCACGTGACCCAGGCGGTCTGCACCAGATCGCTGGGGCGGGGCAGGAAGTCCGGCGCGTTGACGATGCCGATGGCCGGTCCCTTGGCCACGTCGACCAGGAGGTCGTCGGCGACGTAGTTGATCTGTAGCTTCTCGAGGATCAGTCGTGCCGACGTGATGTTGGCGACCGGGTACAACGTCTTGTCGATCATCATGAAGCGCGAGCCGCTGTCCTTGCCGATGACCAGACCGTTGGCGCGCCATTCGTCGCCGGCGCTCGGCTTCAGGACACCGGAGACGGCTGCCCCGGCCACGAGCAGGAGCGCGAGCACCAGCCCGCCGATGATGGTGCGCCCGTGGCGGACGGGCTCGACTTCCTGCCCGCCGGGGGCACCGCTGAGAAATGCTGTGACGAGGCGACGACGGTTGAAGTCGTGCGCCTCGACCAGGTCACGCTTGCTGGCCACGCGGGCTCATGCTCGGCGACGCGCCAGCTTCGGACCGCGCAGCAGCACACCACCGATGACCACGAGGCCAAGACCGAGGTACAGCGGCAGGGCGTTGGGAGCACCGGTGTTCGGCAGCGCTCCCGCCGCTGCCTGTGGGGTCGGAGCGCCCGAGAACTGGATCACGCCGCCCGCGAGGGCCGGGTCGTCGGTCGAGCCGCCGCTCGAATCCTGACCGCCGGTCTCACCGGCCGGGCTCGGCTGGCCGGGTCCGGGGTCGGTCGAGCCTGTGTCGCCACCGGTGTCGCCGCCGCCTCCGCCTTGACCGCCGTTGCCCGGAAGTTCGACGATCGGCCCGCCGTTGCCGTCGCCGCCGTTGCCGTCGCCCTCGCCCTCGCCGCCACCGCCTGGGGGTTCGACGATCGGCCCGCCGCCACCGTCGCCGCCACCGTCGCCGTCGCCGCCACCGTCGCCGTCGCCGTCGCCGTCGCCGTTGCCGTCGCCGTTGCCGTTGCCGTCGCCGTCGCCGTCGGGGCATTCGCCGTCTTCGCTACCCGGGATGGGTTCAACATCATCCGGGATGGGGAGGTCGACGCAGATTTCGGCGTCCAGCGCCGCGGCGCGAGCAGCCTCGGCGACTTCTTCCGTTCCGCTGGCTGCGGCCGCAGGTGCAGGAGCCTCGGCTGACGGCTCAGCGGTCTCGGCGAATGCCGAGCTGGGGACGGCGAACGAGGTGACCAACAGGCCGAAGCCGAGGCAGCTGCTGGCGGCGATCTTTCGGACGGGCTTCATGCGCGTACTCCTTGGTGGTGGTGCAGGTGGTGGCGGTGCAGGGGTGAGGGTTCAGGACCGAACGGCGGACAGGACGCCGATCGCGATGATGGTGAGGGGAGCGAGGGCGACCAACGAGATCACTTCGACGACTTCGGCGGTACGACCGCGCGAGACCGAGGCGGTGCTGGGAACGAGAGCACCGACGAGCGTACCGGCGGCAGCGATGATCAGCACAATGATCAGGCCGGGGCGCCAACCGGGCTGGAGCACGACGACGCTGACGGCAGTCGACAGCAGCGCGGCGGAGCCGCTGATCAGGCCGACCGCCACCTCGGTGCCGGAGCGGAACAAGCGCGTGCGGATCAGCAGCACGGCTCCGGCCAGGGCGATGGCGACGGCTCCGGTCAGTCCGAGCGTCACGGCCAGGGGAGCGGTGAGGGCGAGCACCAGGCCGCTGGTGACCGTGGCCGCCAGCAGCACGTCGTGACCGATGCGGGCGCCTTCGCGCACGTCGCTGATGGCGATCTCGTCCGGGTCGTCCGGCACGGCGGAGGGGTCTTCGGGCGGGGGAGCGGAGGCGCCGGCCGCGGCCCGCGCGAGGGCCGGCTGGAGGCCTGCAGCCACCACGACCAGCATGGCGGCGACCAGGTAGACGGCAGCGGGGTCGAGGTCGGTGCCGGTGACGATTCCGCTGGCAGCGGCAACCAGTGCGCCGATCACGACGGCGGGCAGCAGCATGAGGCGTTGGTGGCTCACCCCCGCGGCGCCAAGTGCGGCCGCGCCGGCAGCAGCTGCACCAGCGGCGCACAGCGGGGCGCCGAGCGTCTCGACACCATCGATCCCGGTGAACGCACCGACGGCTGCATAGGCCGCTGCGGTCCAGACCAGCATCAGGGCGATCTCGTGCTCGTCCTCGAGCCGCGACAGCACGGTGGCCGCCGCGAGCAGCACCAGCGCGATGACAGCGGACAGCGCTCCGGAGAGAACGCTGACCCGCTCCAGGCCGAGCGCGATTGCCCCGACCGTGAGCAGCCCGCCTGCAGCGACCAGCGCCGTCCGGCGAGCGGACTCCGGCTTCCACGGTGTGGTGGAGCCCTCGACGACGTCGGCCATGGCCTCGACGACGTCGTCGTACACCCGCGGCGAAGGTTCGCTGCCGACGGTCAACGTGAGCACGGCACCGTCGTGGATGTTCTGGTACGACAATCCGGCGGTGGGAGCCAGGTCGCTGCCGTTGGCGGCGACGAGCCGGAAGCCCAGGTGCGCCTTGGAGGCGTCGAGGGCACCGATGGAGCGGGCGATCTCGGGAAGCATCTCGGCCACCGCCACGGCCGAGGGCAGGGCGAGGTCGCGACGCTTCTCACCCGAGACGACGGTGACCCGCACGAGGCCACCGACGCCGGCTTCGGTCACCGTCACGAGATCACGCCGGGCGAGGTCTCGTCGTCATCGAGCCACTGGTCGTCCTCGAACTCGAGGTGGTCGAGGTTCTGGTCGTTCTTGCCCTTGTTCTGACCGGTGCCACGGCCAGCGCCGCGACCGCCCTGGGTTCCTGCACCGCCGCGACCGGCTGCGCCGCCGGTCTTGCCGCCTGCACGTGAGCCGGCACTGCGACCGGCCTGGGTTCCTGCGCCGCCGCGACCGCCAGCACCGGCGCGACCCCCGGATCCTGAGCTGGACCCAGCACCCGCACGACCGCCGGAACCTGAGCTGGACCCCGCACCCGCACGACCGCCGGAGCCTGAGCTGGACCCAGCACCCGCACGACCCGCTGAGGTGGCACGGCCACCGTTCTGGCCAGCGCCCGAGGCCGATGATCCGGACGCGCGGGCACCGCCTTGCGCCGCGCTGCTGCGCGCTCCGAGGGTGGAGCCCTTCTGCATGCCGCTGCTGCGGCCACCAGCGGACGCACCACCGGCTTTGCCGGACGCACCACCGGCTTTGCCGGACGTGCCACCGGCCTTGCCGGACGCACCACCGGCTTTGCCGGACGTGCCACGGGCCTTGCCGGATGCACCGGTGAGCTTGCCGAGAATGCCCTTGCCGCCGCCGAGCACACCAGCGCTGGCTGCCGCGCCGGCCGTGCCGCCACCGCTGACGGTGCCGGTGTTCACATCACCGGTGTTCGCATCGCCGGTCGACATCGCGCCTTCACCGCCGCCGGTGCTGGTGCTGCTGCCGGTGGCCGTGCCCAGCACG
>JBBSRN010000035.1:0-14306 GCA_038242985.1 Propionibacteriales bacterium
GAGACCCGACCAGCCGGTTCGACCCGAGGTCCGGCGGTGCGTGCCATCGCCAGCAGTGGGGGAGCGCGCAGTGTGGAAAACTGAACCATGAGCAACGACGAGGTCGACGTCCTGGTGGTCGGTGCGGGCGCGACGGGTCTGGCCGCGGCGTACGCGCTGCAGCAGGCCGGACGATCGGTGCTGGTGCTGGAATCGCGGGAGCGCGTCGGCGGACGGCTCTGGACCGACGAGGTCGACGGCGTCGACCTGGAGATCGGTGGACAGTGGGTCTCACCGGACCAGGACGAGCTGCTCCGGATGCTGGACGAGCTGGACCTGGACACGTACTCGCGCTACCGCGACGGCGAATCGGTCTACGTCGGCATCGACGGTCAGAGGTGCACCTTCACCGGCGAGCAGCTGCCCGTGGCGCCCGAGGTCGAGCAGGAGATGGCTCGCCTGACCGAGGCGCTGGACTCGTTGGCCGCCCAGATGGATCCGGCGCGGCCGTGGGAGCCCGCCTACGCCGCTGATCTGGACCAGCAGACGTTCGCGGCCTGGCTGGAGGAGAACTGCGACGAGCCGGAGGCACGCGACAACATCGCGATGTTCATCGCCCAGGCGATGCTGACCAAGCCGGCGCACAGCTTCTCTGCGTTGCAGGCCGTGCACATGGCAGCGAGCGCGGGCAGCTTCAGCAACCTGGTGGATTCGGAGTTCATCCTCGACAAGCGGGTCATCGGCGGTCTCCAGCAGGTTCCCTTGCAGCTGGCACAGCGTCTGGGCGATGCGGTACGGCTCGGACACGATGTGCAGGGAGTGCGCTGGAGTGATGAGGGCGTGCACGTGAGCTTCGATGCGGACTCCGTCGACGCGAAGCACCTCGTGCTCGCGGTTCCGCCGACAGCGGTGTCGCGCATCCGGTTCGAGCCGCCGCTGCCGTCGATCCAGCGCGAGACGCGCCAGCACCACTCGTTCGGCCAGGTGATCAAGGTGCACGTGACCTACGAAGATCCGTTCTGGCGTGCTGACGGTCTCTCCGGAACGGCCTTCAGCCCCTACGAGCTCGTGCACGAGGCGTACGACAACACGAACCACGACGAGACGCGAGGGACGCTCGTCGGATTCGTGTCCGACCAGCGAGCCGATGACGTCCGAGAGCTCAGTGCCGAGGAACGACGTGCAGCGATCCTGGCCTCCCTCGGGCACTACTACGGAGATCGGGCGCTCGAACCACTGTCCTACTTCGAGAGCGACTGGACCTCCGAGGAGCTGGGGTACGGCGCGTACGCATCGAGCTTCGACCTCGGCGGCCTGACCCGGTTCGGACCGCACCTGCGAGAGCCGATCGGTCCCATCCAGATCGGCAGCTCCGACGTCGCCGGCCTGGGCTTCCAGCACGTGGATGGAGCCTTGCGGGTCGGTGGCGAGATGGCCGCGGCCATCATCGAGGTGCACCGGCCGTGAGCACGGAGTACGACGAGCGCAGCGCAGCACTCGTCGAGAAGGCGGACCACCCGGCCCGCGGAGCGGCCTGAGCCATGTCGAGCCAGCTGCCGCAGTTGATGATCTTCGATGTCAACGAGACGCTCTCGGACCTGGGCCCGATGTCTCACCGATTCGAGACGATCGGCGCGCCCGGCCATCTGGCGCAGACCTGGTTCGCCCAGGTGCTGCGAGACGGCTTCGCGCTCGCCTCGGTCGGGACGAACGACTCCTTCGCGCACATCGCCGACGGGGTGCTGCGGGTCGTCCTGCACGGCCAGTCGCTCGATCGTGACCTCGATGCCGCGGTCTCCCACATTCTGGACGGATTCGCCGATCTGGGAGTCCACGACGACGTGCCCGACGGACTCGCCGCCCTGCATGCCTCGGGTCGTCGGTTGGTGACACTCAGCAACGGATCGGTCGAGGTCGCGGAGGCGCTGCTGGACCGGGCCGGTCTGAGCGGTCATGTCGATCGCCTGCTGAGCGTGGACGATGCCGGAGCCTGGAAGCCGCGTCCGCAGGCCTACGCGTACGCGCTCCAGCAGTGCGAGACGGAGCCGGGCGCGGCCATGCTCGTCGCCGTCCACCCCTGGGACATCGACGGGGCGTCCCGTGCCGGTCTGGCCACGGCGTGGATCAACCGGGACGGTGGGCCGTATCCGGGGCACTTCAGATCCGCTGACCTCGTCGCGGAATCGCTGACGAGCCTGGCCGACCAGCTGAGGTGAGCCCGACAGGAGCGTGTCGCCGCCCGGTGGGACCTGCTCGCCGATCAAAGCGTGCCTGCCGCCTTCTCGGTGAGCGTGTCGCTCGACGGCCGATAAAGCGGCTCGGCGCGGCTATCCTGATGGAGAACGACTGGAGTGCACCAGTGGGACCGCGGCCGTCTCGCGGTTGCCCTCGATCTCGTTCTCCATTCATTCCGACGATCGATGGGGCGACGTGCACGACTTCGCGCTGCAGGATCGGCAGGTTCTGAGCGAGCTCGCCGACTGGATCGCCGATCGCAGGGTCGCACCCGTCACGCCGCGACCTGCTCGCGTCACCGAGCTGCCCGCGGTGACACGCGCAGGCATCGGCATCCAGCCGACCTGGGCGGCGCTGCGCGACCTGCTCCTGCCCACCACCTTCCCGACCGACCATCCGCGCTACCTGGCCTTCGTCGGCGGTGCTCCCACGCCGGCTGCCGTCATCGCCGACGCAGCCCTGTCGGCCGCATCGGTCTACGGCGGCAGCGAGCTCGAGGCGGGCGATGTCGTCGCAGCCGAACGGATGGCGATCCGGTGGCTGTGCGACATCGTCGGGTATCCCCAGGCCGCCCACGGTGTCTTCGTGAGCGGCGGGTCGCTGGCGAACCTGAGTGCGCTGGTCGCGGCCCGGCACGGATGGCTCGCCCCCGACGGAGAGCCGCCGAGCGTGATCGTGGCCAGCGCCTCGGCGCACTCCTCGGTCCGGTCAGCGGCCGCGATCATGGGCTGCCGGGTGATCTCGGCCGGCACACCGGACCATCCGCTCGGTGGTGATGAGCTGACCGCCGTCCTGGACACCCTCGACGACCGTGACGTGGTCGCGGTCGTCGCCAACGCCGGAGCGACGAACACCGGTGCGGTCGACGCCCTGGACGAGATCGCCGACTGCTGCGAGGTGCGGGGGATCTGGTTGCACGTCGATGCCGCCTACGGCGGGGCGGCGCTCCTGGTGCCCGGTCGACGCGACACCTTCGCCGGCATCCAGCGAGCGGATTCGATCACGATCGATCCGCACAAGTGGCTGTTCACGCCGTTCGACTGTGCCGCGGTGCTCTACCTGGATCCCGCCATCGCCCGGGCGGCCCATCGCCAGAACGCGGTGTACCTGGAGTCGGTGGTCGACGACCACTTCGACAACCCGGCCGACTACGCCGCCCACCTCACGCGCCGGGCGCGCGGCCTGCCGTTGTGGGCCTCGCTCGTGGCCAACGGCACCGATGCCTATGTGGATGCCGTCGAGTTCTGTCTCGGCGTGGCCGAGCACGCGGCGAAGCAGATCGAGGCAGGCCCACACCTCGAGCTCGCGACCGAGCCGCACCTGTCCGTGGTGCTGTTCCGGCGACACGGCTGGACCACGGAGCGCTACGCGCAGTGGTCCAGGCAGACCCAGGCACGCGGCCTGGCGCTGGTCACACCCACCACCTACGACGGCGAACCGGTGCTGCGGTTCTGTTTCGTCAATCCCCTGACCACGACCGATGACGTCGACCTGGTCCTGAGCAGCCTGGAGTGCGATGCGCCCACGTCGTGATTCGGTGCGCAGCGACCCGGAACATCCCACCCGGTCGCGCACGTGGGCCCTGGCAGCCCAATCATTCGTGAGGCCGCTGCCGTGGGTGCTGATCATCGGTGGTCTGGTGGTCAACCAGGTCACCAGCTCGCTGGCGCACCACAGCACTCCGGCGATCCTGCTCGCCTCGTTGGCGATCTTCTTCCCGCTGCTGGTGGTGCGTCTCCTGCTCGCGGTGATCCTGCAGCCCGGCCGCCGCACGAGCCTGCTCGTGCTGCTGGCGGCGATCGTCTCGTGGTCGTTGGGGTCGCTCTCGGTCAACTCCGCGCGGATCGAGGGTCCGACGCAGTTCCCCGCTCCGGGTGAATGGCTCTTCCTCGTGTCCTACCTGGGGATGGTCGGCTACCTGCTGCGCGACGTCGACCGGCCGCAGTCGCGTCCTGCGCGAGGCTGGCTGGACGTCGTCATCATCTGTGGCGGGACGGCGTGCCTGGCCTCGCTGCTGCTGCTCACACCGCTCGGTGTCGTGTCGGACCAGGAGGGGTTCTCCCTCCTGCTGGCCTTCGTGTATCCGCTCGCCGACCTGATGCTGGCGCTGGTGGTGCTGGGACAGTCGCTCCTGCAGGTGCGCGCGGACTGGCGCAAGTCATCGATGCTCGGCGCGGCCTTCGTGATGCTGGCGTGCGCCGACTCCGGATTGGCGTTGCAGGTCTCGGCGAGCACCTACGACTTCAGCAACCTCAGCTATGCGCTGTGGGGCGGGGGATTCGCCCTGCTGGTGGCGGCCGTGTGTCGTCCCAGGCAGTCGGTGATCCGGGCGGTGCCGAAGGTCGCGGGCACCCCGATCCTGGTCGGTGCCGGTCTGGTCGCGCTGGCTGTGCTGGCGATTCGCCCCGACGACGCGTTGGCCAACTTCATGCTGCCACCGGCAGTGCTGACGCTGGCCACCGTTGCCGCGCGTCTGGCACTGGCCCTCAGGGACGCGAACCGGGCGAACGAGGCCTTCGCGTTGTCCCAGACCGACGACCTCACGCTGCTGCCCAACCGGCGCGCGGTGCGCGCCTGGCTGGCCGAGGGGCTGGCCCATCGCACGCCACTGGCGCTGATGCTGCTGGACCTCGACGGTTTCAAGGAGATCAACGACGCGTTGGGACACCGCGCCGGCGACACCGTCCTGACGTTGGTGGGGGTCCGGATGCGAGAAGCGGTCGATCAGCACGCCCGCGTCGCCCGGCTGGGCGGCGACGAGTTCGCCATCGTCTTGGAGACCACCGACGAGATCGAGCTGATGGAGATCGCGCACGGGGTGCTTCGGGATCTGGCGAAGCCGATCGTCATCGACGGCATCGAGATCAGCCCATCGGGATCCATCGGCGTCACCGTCGCACAACCCGGCGATGCCGAGGGGGGTGACGTCCTCCGTCGGGCGGACGTGGCGATGTACCAGGCCAAGAATGCCGGACTGGGCGTGGCGCTGTATGACGCCCAGCTCGACGAGTTCTCGCGATCGCGCCTCCAGCTGGCCGAGGAGCTGCGGAAGGGACTCGCCGACGACCAGATCGAGGTCTGGTACCAGCCGCAGATCGATGCCGCCACGATGCAGGTCTCCGGGCTCGAGGCGCTGGTGCGCTGGCGCCACCCCACGCAGGGGCTGATCAGCCCGGTCTCGTTCCTTCCCGCCGCCCGACGGGCCGGGCTGATGGGCAAGCTCTCCGAGGTGGTGGCCCAACGGACCATCCAGGATCTGCAGGAACGCCGGCTGGGCGGCCTCGACCTCCGCGTGGCGATCAACTGCGCCCCGCCAGAGCTGGTGGGGCCGACCTTCCTTCCGTACCTCTTCGCCGCCATCGAGGAGGGGGAGATCCCGCCGGATCGTCTGGTCCTCGAGGTGACCGAGGACTCCTTCCTCGATGACCCGCAGCACACGCGCGACGTCCTGCAGGAGCTGCGCAGCCACGGCGTGCAGATCTCGATCGATGACTACGGCACGGGGTTCTCCTCCCTCACCTATCTGCGGAACCTGCCGGTGCAGGAGCTGAAGATCGACCGCGCCCTGATCGCCAACGTGGCCACCGACGATCGCAGCCGGATGATCGTGGCCTCCACCATCCAGCTGGCGCACGCCCTCCAGATGCGTATCGTCGCCGAGGGAGTGGAGAACGCCGCCGACCTCGCGTGCCTCGTGGTGCTGGGGATCGACATGGTGCAGGGCTACCACCTCGCTCGCCCCATGTCCTCCTCGAAGGTCAACCAGTGGGTCCAGGACTGGGCCTTCTCCGACCACTCCTTGGTCTACTCGCCGTCGGCGCAGGAACCGCAGCACGACAGACCTGAGCACGACAGACCTGAGCACGACAGACCTGAGCACGACAGACCTGAGCACGACAGACCTGAGCACGACAGACCTGAGCACGACAGAGAGGAGTCGCGATGACAGCACCGCTGCTGCGGTTGGTGTTCGATCCCGTGGGGGAGGAACTGGCTGCCGCCAAGAGGTGCGAGGCGCAGGTGTTCTGGGAGACGTACGGCAACACGCCGGAGGAGTTCGACCAGGAGTACGGGCCCTACGAGGAGTCCACCGGTTTCATGGCGGTCCTGGCCGACGACGGCGAAGCCGTGGCCGTGACCCGTTTCATCGCCCCGGGCCCGGCGGGCCTGAAGACCCTCAACGACGTCGGCCGTCCTCCGTGGCAGGTCGACGGTCTGCGATCGGCACGGGCGGCCGGTGTCGACCCCGCCCGGACGTGGGACGTGGCCACCATCGCAGTTCGTCGGGGCCTCGGCCGTGGCGGCCTGTGTGCCGGTGCGCTCTATCACGGCATCATCTCGGCTGCGTACGCCAACGACGTCGACTTCGTCGTGATGATCATGGACTCCCATGCGCGCCAGCTGCTGACCAGCCTGGGCATGCACACGCAGGCGCTGCCTGGGACCAGGACCGGTGAGTACCTGGGCTCGGCCACCAGCACGCCGTTGTGGGGTCACCTCAATCGGGGTCTGGAGCAACAGCGACAGGACAGCCCGGACGCCTACCGGCTCATCTTCCAGGGAATCGGTCTGGACGGCATCGCCCTGCCGACCGACTGGACCTGGCGGCGACGCAGCGTGAGCACGCCGAGCTGAGTCGTCACGTCACGTCTGCACCAGTCATTCACGCTTGAACCTGCTGCCGGAAAATCACGTCTGGTCGACGGTTACGGATCTGACTTACTGGGTAAGTTGATGATCACGCGCAAGCGACGCCTGTCACGGGCTGAGTTCGCGTGACCCAATGACTTGTCAACGAGAGGAACCATCATGGCCAGCAAGATCCTGACCCTGACCGCCGCCGCCGCCGGCTACGTGCTCGGAGCCCGCGCCGGACGCGAGCGCTACGAGACCATCAAGACCAAGGCCGAGCAGGTCTGGCGCAACCCGCGCGTGCAGAAGGCGACCTCCGACGCCCAGGACTTCGCCAGCGAGCAGGCCCCCGTGGTGGGACAGAAGGCCAAGGAGGCCGCGAACAAGGCCAAGGACAAGGTCACCTCCGACGACTCGACCTCGTCCAAGGCCGGCTCGTCGCAGGCCGGCTCCACGAGTGGCTCCACCAGCGGCAACGCTGCTGGTTCGGCCACCGGCGCTGCCAGCACCGGCGCGACCAGCACCGGCGCGACCAGCACCGGCGCGACCAATGCCAAGCCCGCTACGTCGAGCCCGGCCGGTGGCACCGCGAGCCCCGTCTCGAACACCGGCGCGACCAATGCCAAGCCCAGCCCTGCTTCCTCGGCCGGCGGCACGACGGGCGCTGGCGCGACCAACGCCAAGCCGGGCACGTCCGACGGCAAGCCCGGCGCGACAGGTTCGAACCCGGGCAAGCATGCCTGACTCCACCGGTCCCAACGACGCCTCGCTCGGCGAGCTGGTCGGCGAGCTGTCCGAGCAGGTGACGCGGTTGGCCCGCGACGAGATCGCGCTGGCCAAGACCGAGATCCAGGACTCCGTGAAGCACCTCGGTGTCGGGGCCGGCCTGTTCGGCGGCGCCGGTCTGTTCGGCTTCCTCGGTCTGGCGGTGCTGATCAGTGCTGCGGTGCTGGGTCTGGCCCTCGTGCTCCCGGCATGGGCGTCGGCGCTGATCGTCGCAGCCGTGCTGTTCGTCATCGCCGGCATCGCTGCCCTGGTTGGCAAGAAGCAGGTCAAGACCGCGGCGCCGCTGGCGCCCACTCATGCGATGGACTCGGTTCGCCAGGACGTCGCGACCGTCAAGGAGGCGCGTGCGCATGAATGACCACGACAACATCGACCCGTCGAACATGTCCCGCGCGGACATCGAGGCGGACATCGAGGAAGCGCGCGAAGAGCTTGAGGCGACCATCACGGCGCTGGGCGACAAGCTCGACGTCAAGGGCCGGATGAAGAGCTCCGCGCAGGACGTCAAGGCGAACACCCTGGCCGGCGTCGAGCAGGCCAAGCTGAACACGCTGGCCGGCGTCGACCAGGCCGCGCAGGCCGTCAAGGATCGCGCGGCGCAGGTCGGCAACAGCGATGCGGTGTCAGCGGCACGAGCCAATCCGGTCGTGCCGGTGGCCATCGTCGCTGCCGTGACTGCAGCCGTGGTCGGCATCGTGGTCTGGCGGCGGTCTCGTTGACGCGTGACTCCCGTGGATCCGCCGGGCCCGCGCCCGGCGGGTCGCGCACGTCCGAGCGCGGTTCTGACAAGCACGAGGACAAGCCCGATTCGCCCGGTGACCTGAAGAAGTCGTCCTGGACCTACGTGCTGCGCAAGACCGTGCGGGAGTTCTCCAAGGACCAGTCGACCGATCTTGCGGCCGCACTCACCTACTACGCGGTGCTGGCGCTGTTCCCTGCGCTGATCGCGCTGGTCTCCTTGTTGTCCGTCGTCGGTCAAGGACCGTCGACCGTCGACGCGTTGCTCAAGATCGTGGACCAGGTTGGCCCCTCCGGCGCCGTGGACACGTTGCGCCCGACGATCGAGAAGCTCAGCAGCGCCCAGGGCGCGGGGATCGCGCTGATCGTGGGTCTGCTCGGTGCCTTGTGGTCGGCCTCGGGATATGTCAACGCCTTCAGTCGCGCGATGAACCGCATCTATGAGATCAGTGAGGGCAGGCCGATCTGGAAGCTGCGTCCGTGGATGCTGCTGGTCACCCTGATCGCCCTGTTGATGGTCGCCGCTGCGGCACTGTCACTGGTGCTCACCGGACCGGTCGCTGAGGCGGTCGGTCAGCAGGTCGGACTCGGATCGACCGCGGTGCTGGTGTGGGGAATCGCCAAGTGGCCGGCACTGCTGCTCGTGGTGGTGCTCGTCGTGGCCCTGCTGTACTACGCGACACCGAACGTGAAGCAGCCCAAGTTCCGGTGGATCTCCATCGGCGCCGTCGTGGCGATCGTCATCTGGATCCTCGCGTCGGTCGGGTTCGGGTTCTACGTCGCGAACTTCTCCAGCTACAACAAGACGTACGGTTCCCTCGCGGGGATCATCGTCTTCCTGCTGTGGTTGTGGATCACGAACGTGGCGCTGCTGTTCGGTGCCGAGCTCGACGCCGAGCTCGAACGGGGCCGGCAGCTGCAGGCAGGAATCGCAGCAGAGGAGACCATCCAGCTTCCCACGCGCGACGACCGCAACATCAAGAAGGCCGAGGAGAAGCACCTCGACGACATCGAGGACGGCCGAGCCATCCGCAGGGACGCCGACACCGGCACCAGCCGCAGCACGTCCGACAGATCAGGAGACAGATCATGACGAACAGGACCCAGCCGACGACCTCGGCCAAGATCCTCTACCGGCCCGTGGGCCTGGCGAGCTCCGTGCTTGCCGGCGTCGTTGCCGGAGCCATCTACAAGAAGATCTGGGCGGCGGCGACCGACGCGGACGACGACGGCCCGCCCAAGCCGTTGGAACGCGACCAGACGCTCAAGATGATCTTCGGAGCGGCGCTGATCCAGGGCGCCATCTTCGCCGTGGTCAAGGCCGCCACGCAACGCGGCGGAGCGCGCGTCTTCGAGCGCGCGACAGGGGAGTGGCCCGGCCAGTAGGCACCCGCTCGGTTGACCCGCGAGGGGGGCAGGTCGCGCATGCGACGTGCCCCCCTCTCGTCGTCAGAACAGGCTTCACTGCACGTACGACACGACCGTCATCATGCCCAGCTCGCCGTGGTAGAGGTTGTGACAGTGCATGAGCCACTGGCCGGGGTTGTCGGCCTCGAAGTCGATGGACACCGTCGACATGGGCAGCACGTTGACGGTGTCCTTGCGGGTGCCGTTGCCGGCAAGCGCGAACGTGTGTCCGTGCAGGTGCATCGGGTGGAACATCATCGACCGGTTCCGCATCCGCAAGCGGACCCGTTCGCCCGCCTGGATGTTCAGCGGTTCGCGGTCTGCGTAGGTCTTGCCGTTCAGCCGCCACTGACGGCCGCCCATCGACATGTCCAGCGTGAGGTCGAGGGTGCGATCGACCGATCGCATCGGCAGCCGGATCTTTTCCATCGGTTGCAGGTCGCGATACGTCAGCAGCCGCCCGGTCAGGGCCGGCACTGTCCTGGATCGGGTCGGTGCCGGTCCTTGGGCCGTGCGCAGGATGGCGGTGGCCGAGGGATCGTCCTTGCCCTCCGGTGAGGCGACGATCGAGAACGCACCGTCACGTGCGGTCAAGGTGACGTCGTAGCGCTCACCCATGCCCAGGATGAGGGTGTCGACGGTCACCGGCTCGACGGCGAATCCGTCGGTGTGGGTCACCGTCAGGCGATGCCCCTCCACCGCAAAGCGGTACGCGGTGTCGCCACCGGCGTTGATGAGGCGCAGCTTGACCCGTTGCCCCGGTCGTGCCGCGACGGTGATCGGATCGGCCGGCAGCCGGCCGTTGATGAGATGACCGGGATAGGAGACGTCGCCGGTGTCCGCCCCGAGCGGCCGGGCCTTCGTGGGGCGCATGCCGCCCATGCCGCCCATCCCGCCCATGCCACCCATGCCGGCGTCCTTCATCTCCGCCAGGATGGCGTCTGGTCGCCGGCCCCAACCGTCGGTCCAGTCATCGAGCATCAGCACGGCCTCGACGTCGTGGTCGCCCGGATCGCGAGGATCGTCGATGATCAGCGGTCCGTAGAGTCCGGTGTCCAGCTGCGTGCCGACGTGGGGGTGATACCAGTACGTGCCCGGATGCGGGGCGATGAACGAGTAGTCGAACCGGTCGCCGGCCGGGACCGCCTTCATCGTCAGCCCGGGGACGCCGTCCATGTCGTTGCGAAGCGCCAGGCCGTGCCAGTGGACCGTCGTGCTCGCCGGCAGGTCGTTCGTGAGACCGATCTTGAGCTCGTCCCCTGCAGACGCGCGGATCAGCGGTCCGTGGACCGAGCCCCCGTAGGCGCTGGTGTCGACGATCCTGCCGCCCAGGTCGATCTGGGTCCGCTCTGCGGTCAGGGTCTTGCGCACCACCTGCCCTGAGGATGACCGGGCTCGCTCGGCCGCGGCGACCGACGTGTCGGTCGGGAGGATCGGGCGCGTGCGGCTGCGCTCGGTGAGGACGAATCCACCGATCCCTGCCACGGCGGCGACGGTGACGCCGCCACCGATGAGTGCGCGTCTGCTGACCCCAGAGGTGTTGGGCTCAGGCCTGTTGGGCTCAGACGTGCTGGGCCCAGTCGTGCTGGCATCAGTCGTGTCGGGGTGCTCGTTCGTCATGAGGCCTCCTCGACCAGGATGCGCTGCCACGCTTTCCCTTTGTCGGAAGACCGGAACAATCCGTCCTCGGTGGCTGCGAACCACGTTCCGGAGCGGACGCTGAAGGCCTCGGGGCGCGAGTCGAGCGAGGTCGTCTCGCGCCAGCTGTCTCCGTCATCGGCGCTGATGAAAACCGCCCCCACGGGGTCCACCCCGACGATCTCGTCAGAGGAGGTCCGGTCGATGAGGACCAGTGGCGGGGCCCCGGCAATCTGCGTGGGCTCCTTGCCCGCCGTGACGGAGACCAGGTTCGCCGTCTCGGTGGTGGCGAGCAGCTGATCGGGTGCCGAAGGATTCGCGGCGATGTCGATGAACTGGCCGCGTGCGATGGTCTCCCAGGATCGTCCGCCGTCCTGGCTGGACAGGATCTGCCCGTCGGCTCCATAGGCGTGGATGGTGTCGCCGGCGGTGTCGATGGAGTGCAGGTCCGACGTGCCCGCGAGTGACAGCGGCGACCAGGAGGCAGCGCGATCGGTCGAGGCGATCAGACCCAACGGATTCGGGTCGGTGGATCCCGGTGCGGGGTGTCCGCTGGCCAGGAAGCGGTCCGGGCCGGCGATCGTGAAGCCCATCGTGTCCTGAGCACGATCGGCGATCAGGGTGGGCGCGCCGTCGTCGAGACGGAACACCCCCTGGTGGCTGGCGACGTAGACACGGTCGTCGCCGGGGTTCAGGCCGATGCCGTGGACGTGTCCGAACACGGTCTCCCCGGGAGGGGCGGACGTCTTCTGGTCGATCGATGACGTGCAGGCGCCGAGGGCGAGTGCTGCGATGACGGCGCCCGTGGCGCCGGTGGAACGTGCAAGAAGCATGGGTGCGATCCGATCCTGTCGGGCTCGAGGAGGGCCCCATCCACGGGGCCGGAGGAGGAGTGTCGCGACTCCACCGCACCCTCGGCGATTCGCCCGAGAGGGATCAGTGCAGTCGCGGTGGCGTGCTCAGCATCGACACACGACACTCAGACGAGGCGGGACGGGCACCGGTGTTCGCAGATACATCAGCCAGCGGTGCGGCAGTCCGAAGGCGCGCCGCGGTGCCATCGAGACGAGCCGGTGGCGACGGCGGAGGTGCGTCGCAGCAGCAACGGCGATCGCGACGGTCAACAGTGCACAGCACAGAAGCATCGCGCTCTCGCAGCCGCTGGCGCCAGAGGATGTCGCGCCCGGCTCCTGCAGGATCGCGACGCCCATCGCCTGCTGAGGGGCTTGCTCCGCGGCGATGGCGTGCGAGGACGAATTCATCTCGCTCATCGACATCGGATCGTCGACTCCGGACGCGAGGAGATGATGCACCGCCAGCACGCTCAGCAGCGCCAGCACCTGGACCCAGGCGCGGGCGGTGGCCCGGCTGTCGCGGGCGGTGCGCGTGCTCACCACCTCAGCGTATCGGTGAGCACCACGCGCGCCGTGCAGGTCAGAGCCGGCCGGCCTTGATGACCCGGCTGAGGAACTGCTGGGTGCGCTCCTCCTGGGGGTTCTCGAAGATCTCCCCCGGCGTTCCCCGCTCCAGGATCTTTCCCTGGTGCAGGAAGCAGACCTGCGTCGCCACTTCCTTGGCGAAGCTCATCTCGTGCGTGGCCAGGAGCATCGTCAGACCGCCCACCGCGAGCTCGCGCACGATCTCCAGGACGTCGCCGACCAGCTCTGGATCCAGCGCGGCGGTGATCTCATCGAGCAGGAGCACCTGGGGATCCATGGCCATCGCCCGGATGATCGCCACGCGCTGCTGCTGCCCACCGGACAGGGCGTCGGGATAGGCGTTGCGCTTGTCCGCGAGCCCGATCTTCTCCAGCAGCTCGATGGCGCGCGCCTCCGCAGTCGCCTTCGACGAGCCGCCGATCATCGTGGGAGCAAGGGTGATGTTGCGCAGCACCGACATGTGCGGGAACAGGTTGTAGGACTGGAAGACGATGCCCACGTTCCGGCGCAGCTGGTTCAGGTCGACCCCGAGGCCCGTGACCTGGTCGCCATCGACCAGGACCTCACCGGACTCGATCGTCTCCAGCGCATTGATGCAGCGCAGCAGGGTGGACTTGCCCGAGCCCGAGGCGCCGATGAGGCAGACGACCTCGTGCTTGGCGACATCGAGGGACACGCCCTTGAGGACGGGCGTGGAGCCGTAGGACTTGTGGAGATCGCGGATCTGCAGAAAGGTCATGGCGGTTCCTAGTTCGATCCGGCGGTGCGCCGCGCCTGGTCCCGTTCGACCATGCGATCGACGAAGCGCGACTGGGGGATGGTCGCGAGCACGAAGATGATGGCGACCACGGTGACCGGTGACAGGTTGAACACCGAGGACGCGACCAGGCGCGACTGGGTGAAGGCGTCGATCACGCCCATCACGCCGATGAGCGCGGTGTCCTTCTGCAGGCCGATGAAGTCGTTCAGCAGCGGCGGGATCACCCGACGGACGGCCTGGGGCACGATCACGGTGCGGAGCGTCATCGTGTACGACAGGCCGAGCGAGCGGGCCGCAGCCCACTGGCTGGGATGGATGGACTCCAGCCCGGCGCGGTACACCTCGGCCACGTAGGCGGTGTACGTCAGGGAGAGCGCGAAGATCGCCAACCAGATGGGTGGAAGATCCCTGAACACCGGGACGTCCGCCAGGGACAGCCCGAATCCCACCAGGTAGAGCACGATGATGCCCGGGATCGCGCGAAAGGTGTCGGCGTACAGGATCGCGAGGACGCGCAGTGGACGTCCGGCGCGGCCCGGCAGCATCCGCATGACCGCGATCACCAGACCGAACACCAGCACGATGACCTCGGCGCCGAGGGCGACCCGGACGTTGACCCAGAACGCCTTGAGCACGTCGAGCCACGCGTCGGCGATGAACGAACCGCGCAGGAAGGTCTGCGCGATGGCGCC
>JBBSRN010000036.1:0-14181 GCA_038242985.1 Propionibacteriales bacterium
ACATCGCCCCTGGGGCCGCGAGGGGTCACTCCGGTTTACAATTTCGTTTCGATAACTTACGTTGTAAACCCTGTCATTGGGGCCGGTCTACGACCACGCGCCCAGCGGTCCGTCTTCATCCACACCGTCGGAATCAGGAGCGTGAGGGATGCGCGAGATCCACCTTTCGCCGGACCTGACGGTGCTCCTCGATGCTGACCTGCTGCAACGTGCTCGCCGCGAGGTCGTGAGTGCGGCGTTCGGCGAGCTGCTGTCCCGCCACCAGTACGCGGCCCGACGAATGGCGCGGCAGGTGTCCGGCGCCGACGAGGTCGAGGCCGTCGCGCGCGCCTTCGATCGGGTGCGTGGCGAGCTCGCCGCGGGCAAGATCCCGGACCGGCCGTTCCGCTCCCACCTCTTCGCGGCCGTCAGGGGCGAGGTCGCTCGTCAGGACGTGCTGCGGGAGCCGGGCGGACCCTCGACGGGAGCATGCCCCCGCAATGGTTCGGGGAGGCAACCCGCTGCTGCCTATGAGTCGTGGCCCGACCCCGGGCACTGCGGCTGAACTACGTTGGAGCTCCCACACCGGAGAAGAGACGACATGGCGAACGACACCTACGTGATGGCCCTCGACCAGGGAACGACGTCGACGCGGGCCATGATCTTCGACCACGCCGGCACGGTCGTGGCGCGCGACCAGGTCGAGCACCGACAGATCTTCCCGCAGGCGGGATGGGTCGAGCACGATCCGATCGAGATCTGGAAGAACACCCGCGCCGTCATCGGCGGCGCCCTCGCCAACGCCAACTTCAACAGCTCCAACATCGCGTCGGTCGGCATCACGAACCAGCGCGAGACCACGGTGGTGTGGGACCGCTCCAACGGTCAACCGGTCCACAACGCCATCGTCTGGCAGGACACCCGCACCCGCAAGATCGTCGAGCGGCTGGCCGGGGAGTCCCCAGACGGAACCGGTGGTCCGGATCGCTACAAGGCCATCGTCGGGCTGCCGCTGGCCACCTACTTCGCCGGTCCGAAGATCACCTGGATCCTGGAGAACGTCGACGGCGCCAAGGACCGCGCCGAGGCCGGTGAGCTGCTGTTCGGCACCATCGACACCTGGGTCCTGTGGAATCTGACCGGCGGGGCCGAGAACGGCGGTGTGCACGTCACCGACGTCACCAATGCCAGCCGCACGATGCTGATGGATCTGCAGACCCTGCAGTGGGATCGCCAGATCGCCGCCGACATGGCGATCCCGATGTCGATGCTGCCGGAGATCCGCTCCAGCGCCGAGGTGTACGGCGAGTGCAAGCCCGGCATCCTCGAGGGGATCCCGGTCGCCGGCATCCTCGGCGATCAGCAGGCCGCCACGTTCGGGCAGGCGTGCCTGGACGAGGGCTCGGTCAAGAACACCTACGGAACCGGCAACTTCATGCTGCTCAACACCGGCACGGAGGCGGTGCAGTCCGACAACGGCCTGCTCACGACCGTCTGCTACAAGATCGGCGAGGAGCCGGTCGTGTACGCGCTCGAGGGATCGATCGCGGTCACCGGATCGCTGGTGCAGTGGGTGCGCGACAACCTCGGCCTCATCAAGGACGCCGCCGAGATCGAGACCTTCGCCCGGGAGGTCGAGGACAACGGCGGCGCCTACTTCGTCCCGGCGTTCTCGGGACTGTTCGCGCCCCACTGGCGCCCGGACGCCCGCGGCGCGCTGGTGGGACTGACCCGCTTCGTCAACAAGTTCCACATCGCCCGCGCCGTGCTGGAGTCGGTCGCGTTCCAGACGCGGGAGGTCATCGAGGCGATGAACGCCGACTCCGGCGTGCCGCTCACCGAGCTGCGCGTCGACGGCGGCATGGTCATCAACCAGACGCTGATGCAGTTCCAGGCCGACATCCTCGGCGTCGACGTCGTGCGGCCGCAGATCGCCGAGACCACGGCGCTCGGCGCCGCCTACGCAGCCGGCCTCGCCGTGGGTTACTGGGACGGGTTCGAGGACATCCGAGCCAACTGGGGCGAGGGCGAGCGCTGGATCCCGCAGATGGACGAGCCGGAGCGCGAGCGACTGTTCCGGAACTGGAAGAAGGCCGTCGTGCGGACCCTGGACTGGGTCGATGACGACACCGAGTGACCGGGATTGGCCTGCGGCACCGGTCGTCGCGTAGGATCGAGCGGTTGCCGTCTCGGCAGCACCTCCTGCCACGGGGACCCCCGTGGCCGTTCAGTCCGAAGGAGACGCAATGTCATTGCGCCCGTACGAAGTCATGATCATCCTCGATGCCGATCTCGACGAACGTACCGTTCAGCCCAGCCTCGACACCTACCTCAACGTGGTGCGTCAGGACGGCGGCTCGGTCGATGAGGTCGATGTCTGGGGCAAGCGCCGTCTGGCCTACGAGATCAACAAGAAGAACGAGGGCATCTACGCCGTCGTCACGCTCCAGGCGGAGCCGGCCACGGTCAAGGAGCTGGATCGCCAGCTCACCCTCAACGAGTCCGTGGTCCGCACCAAGGTCACGCGCCCCGACATCAAGTAGTCGGTACGAACCGCTGTGGACACGACCCCCGGGTCGGCCCCGTCTGCGGTTCACTGGTGTCAGAACACCCACCCTTTCTTGAAAGGCTGTGCCTCATGGCTGGCGAAACCAACATCACCGTAGTCGGCAACCTGACGAACGATCCGGAGCTGAAGTTCACTCCGTCGGGCGCCGCGGTGGCCAACTTCACCGTCGCGTCGACCCCCCGGACGTTCGACCGGCAGACCAACGAGTGGAAGGACGGCGAAGCGCTGTTCATCCGCTGTGATGCGTGGCGTCAGCTGGCCGAGAACGTCGCCGAGTCGTTGCAGAAGGGCCAGCGCGTCGTCGTGACGGGCTCCCTGAAGGTCCGCAACTTCGAGCGCCAGGACGGCTCCAAGGGCACCAGCGTGGAGATGACGGTCGACGAGATCGGCCCGTCCCTGCGCTTCGCCACCGCCAAGGTCACCCGCGCCGGACGTTCCGACGGAGGTGGCGGCAACAGCAGCAGCAACAACAACAGCGGCGGCGGCGCCGGCCAGTCCAATCCGTGGGGATCGTCGTCGCAGGCGGCCCCGCAGGGCGGCAACCAGGGTGGATCTGCCGCATGGGGCGGCGGTGGCGCAGCTGCCACCGACGACCCCCCGTTCTGAGCCAGACACTGCACCCACGTCATTCCGGTAGCCAAAAATCAGGAGCATCATGGCAAAGCCCGTCATCCGTAAGCCGAAGAAGAAGAGCAACCCTCTCGCGGCCAACACGGTCATCAACTACAAGGACACCGCGCTGCTGCGCAAGTTCATCTCCGACCGCGGCAAGATCCGCGCGCGTCGCGTGACCGGTGTCTCGGTCCAGGAGCAGCGGCTCCTCGCCAAGGCGATCAAGAACGCCCGCGAGATGGCGCTGCTGCCCTACACGTCCACCACCCGCTGAGGAAGGCGAACATCGTGAAGCTCATCCTCACCCACGAGGTCACCAACGTCGGTTCTCCCGGCGACATCGTCGACGTCAAGGACGGCTACGGCCGAAACTTCCTGCTGCCGCGCAACTTCGCCATCCGGTGGTCCAAGGGCGCTGCCAAGCAGGTCGAGTCCATCCAGGCCGCGCGTGAGTCCCACGCGATCCACGACCTGGAGGAGGCCAAGGGTCTCAAGGGCCGCCTCGAGGCCGCCCCGGTCAACGTGCCGGTGCGCACCGGCAACGGCGGACGGCTCTTCGGCGCCGTCACCGTCGCCGACATCGCCCAGGCCGTGTCGGACCAGGGTGGCACCGTCGACAAGCGCCGCATCGAGATCGGCAACCCGATCAAGACGGTCGGATCGTACGAGGTCGCCGTTCGCCTGCACCCCGAGGTGAGCGCCACCATCAATCTCAACGTGGTCGCCTCCAAGTAGGGCCAGCGACGGACCGGTCCTCGCCCCGGTGAGTACCGGTCCGTCATCCCTTCGCACTCGTGCGTCATCCTCATCGACTCCTGCTCCTGACCAGCAGCCTGCTGCTGGTCGGGTGCGGTCTGCTGCCCGGCGGCAGCGAGGCGGGCGGGGACCGGACCAGCAGTGCCCCGCCGGACCCGACCCTGACCTCGGTGGGCTGGAAGCCCGTTGCCGGGGACAAGATCGCCAACGGTGGCACCATGCGTCTGGCCACCGAGGCGCTGCCGAAGAACTTCAATCCGCAGCACACCTCCAACGCAACCTCTGAGGTCGGCCGCATTCTCCAGCCCACGGTCGGCTCCGCCGTCCGCCTGACCGCCGACGGCGGCTGGAAGGTCGATCCGAACTACGCCCGATCGGTCGAGGTCGTCGACACCTCGCCGCTCACGATCCGTGTCGAGCTCAACCCGCGGGCCGTCTGGCAGGACGGTGACCCCATCACCGCCGACGACATGGTGGCGTTCTGGAAGGCGCAGAACGGGTCGGAGGAGAAGTTCGACGTGCTCAGCACGCAGGGGTACGACGAGATCGACCGGGTCAAGCGCGGAGACGACGAGTTCAGCTACACCGTCACGTTCGACGACCCCACCGCGGACTGGCCGCGCTACGTCTACCCGGCGCTGCCGGCGAACATCTCGTCCAAGGCCGCCCGCTTCAACAAGGGCTTCACCGACCGCGCGATCCCGTCGAACGGTCCGTACCAGGTGGCCTCGATCGACCGTGCCACCGGCCAGGTGGTGCAGCAGCGCAATCCGCGGTGGTGGGGTGCGAAGCCGCGGCTGAGACGGATCACGTGGCAGGCCGCGACGCCTCAGCTGCAGCTCAAGGCGCTGCGGGCCGGCGACCTCGATGCCGTCGATGTGCCCTCGGCCCTGGTGACGAACGCTCGCGATGCCGCCCGCGCCGATGACGACCTCGTCCTCGAGCGCTCTGCCGGCGCCGAGTGGACCCAGCTCACGATGAACGGCGCCGCCGGACCGCTGAAGGACGTCCGGGTGCGCCGGGCCATCGCGCTCGCCCTGGACCGCAAGGCGATCGCTGCGACCATGACCACGCCGATCGGATCCCCACCGGTGGTGCAGGGCAGCTTCGTCCTGCTCCCGGGCCAGCGCGGCTATGTCGACCAGTCCGATCTCATCGCCCCTGACCCCGCCGAGGCGGCCCGGTTGCTCGACAAGGCCGGCTGGCAGGCGGACGGCGAGTCCGTGCGCACGCGCAAGGGCACCTCGTTGACGCTGGACATGCCAGTTCCGGCGCAGTCGGGCAGCAATCGGGCGCGGGCCAAGCTGATCGCCACGCAGCTGGCCGCAGTCGGCATCGAGGTCGACGTGCAGCCGGTCCCGGACGAGGACTTCTTCGACACCAAGATCATTCCGCTCGACTTCGACCTGGCCACGTTCACGCACCAGGGTGGGGCGTTCCCGGTCGTCGACGCCAAGAGCCAGTTCTACCCGATCGACTCCGGCCAGAACTTCACCGGCATGGAGGACGACGATCTCGCTCGCGACTGGGACAAGGCCATCGCCGCTCTGGAGGACACCGAGCGGTTCCGCATCATCAAGGTCCTGGACCGACGGCTGTTCCGCGACGTGCCGCTGGTGCCGCTGGGCGTGGTGCCGCAGGTGACGGTGGTGCGGGGCGCGGTGGCCAACTACGGCCCGGCCCAGTTCATCGATCCGGACTGGACCCGCGTGGGTCTGCTGTCACCATCGAACCGCTGAGAAATTCCTTTCCAAGTTTCTTTCATCCACAGCTCGGTCGCCACATCGATGCAGGTCAGCGTCTTTCCCCATGGATACCCACAGGTTGTGTCCACAGGGTTCTCCACCTTCCGTGCACATCGCGCGCGGCGTTTTCCACACGATCGGCCGACTTGCGCACACACCCTGTGCAGCGCGGACTTCCCGGCGGAGCCGTCCGGCACCTAGTGTCGGCACGTTCCCCCGAACGTGCGCACACCGTTGTGTCGGTGCAAGCACCTAGCGTGAGCATCACAGACGGCGCGACGACAGTTCGGAGGAAGCAGCTCGATGAGTGTGGCGGACCTGTACGAACCTGACACTGGTGATGGGGCCGGATACGTGCCCCCCCAGGACATGGCCGCCGAGCAGAGCGTCCTGGGCGCGATGATGCTGTCCAAGAACGCCATCGATCCGGCCGCCGACACCATCCAGGGCCGCGACTTCTACCGGCCCGCCCACGAGCTGATCTTCGACACCATCACCGGTCTGGCCGCTCGCGGCGAACCGGCCGACGCGATCACGGTCGCCGCCGAGCTGCAGCGGCGGGGCGAGGTCGCCCGGGTCGGCGGTGCGCCCTACCTGCACACCCTGGTCTCCGGGGTCAGCATCGCCGCCAACGTCGACTACTACGCGCACATCGTGCGTGAGAAGGCCGTGCTGCGTCGCCTGGTCGAGGTCGGTCAGCGCATCGCCCAGCTCGGCCAGGCGGGCCAGGGCGACCTGGCCGACATCGTCGACCGGGCGCAGGCCGAGGTGCTCGACGTCGACGGATCGCGCAACGCCGACGACTACTCGTTGATCTCCACCTTGATCCCCACCACGATCGACGAGATCGAGGAGCTCAGCAAACGATCGGGCGAGATCCACGGAGTTCCGTCGGGATTCCCCGACCTCGATCGCGTCACGACCGGATTTCGCGGCGGTCAGATGATCGTGGTCGCGGCCCGGCCCGGTATCGGCAAGTCCACCCTCGGGCTCGACTTCTGTCGGGCCGCCTCGATCCGGCACAAGATCCCGTCAGCCATCTTCTCCCTGGAGATGACGGCCTCGGAGATCACCACCCGTCTGCTGTCGGCCGAGGGCAAGGTCAACGTCAGCGCCATGCGCGGAGGTCAGATGTCCGACAGCGACTGGCGCAAGATCGGCAACGTCGCCACCAAGGTCAACGGCGCCCCCATCGTCATCGACGACAGTCCCAACATGACCATGCCAGAGATACGGTCCAAGGCGCGTCGCATCAAGAAGGAGCACGGTCTCGGAATCCTGGTCATCGACTACCTGCAGCTGATGACGTCGGGCAAGAAGGTCGAGAACCGCCAGGTCGAGGTCTCGGAGTTCTCCCGCCAGATCAAGCTCCTGGCCAAGGAGCTCGACGTCCCGGTCATCGCGATCAGCCAGCTGAACCGAGGTTCGGAGCAGCGCACCGACAAGACGCCGATGATCTCGGACCTGCGTGAGTCCGGCTCCATCGAGCAGGACGCCGACGTCGTGCTGCTGCTGCACCGCGGTCAGCGCGACGGCGACGAGTCCGGTGGGGGCGGGGAGTCCGGCACGCGCATCGGCGAGGCCGACATCATCGTGGCCAAGAACCGTTCCGGCCCCACCACCAAGATCTCGGTGAGCTTCCAGGGTCATTACTCGCGCTTCATGCCGATGGCGCACGACGACGCCGCACCACCGGCAGCCGCTGCCGGCGACTTCTTCTGACCGCCGGGCCCTAGAGTGGCGCCATGAGTGAGAAGAGCGTGGTCGAGGCCGTCCGTCCGCAACTGTTCATCGCCGGTCAGTGGCGAGACGCCGAGGGCGGCAAGACCTTTGCGGTCGACGACCCGTCGACCGGGGACACCCTCGTCGAGGTGGCCGACGCCTCGGTAGCCGACGGCACCGCCGCTCTCGATGCAGCCTGCGCTGCGCAGGCCGGCTGGGCGGCGACGCCCCCGCGCGATCGCGGCGAGATCCTGCGGTCCGCCTTCGAGCTCATCACCAAGAACGCCGACGATCTCGCGATGCTGATGACCCTGGAGATGGGCAAGCCGCTCAAGGAGTCCCAGGCCGAGATCGCCTACGGCTCGGAGTTCTTCCGCTGGTTCAGCGAGGAGGCAGTGCGCATCGCGGGTCGATACTCCGTGGCGCCGAACGGCCAGACTCGCCTGCTGACGCTCAAGCAGCCGGTGGGTCCGTGCCTGATGATCACGCCCTGGAA
This sequence comes from Propionibacteriales bacterium, assembly GCA_038242985.1. Taxonomy (GTDB): domain Bacteria; phylum Actinomycetota; class Actinomycetes; order Propionibacteriales; family Nocardioidaceae; genus Aeromicrobium. The sequence goes on from JBBSRN010000036.1 coordinate 7,880, forward strand.
CTTCCCGCTGGCCATGGGCACGCGCAAGATCGGTCCGGCCATCGCTGCCGGTTGCACGATGGTGGTCAAGCCGGCCCAGCAGACGCCGCTGACCATGCTGCGCCTGGCCGACCTGCTCGTCGAGGCCGGATTGCCCGATGGCGTGCTGAACGTCATCACGACCTCCACGACCGGTGACGTGATGGCGCCGCTGATCGAGGATCCTCGGCTGCGCAAGCTCACCTTCACCGGCTCGACGGAGGTCGGCCGCAGCCTCATCTCCCAGAGCGCCAAGGGCGTGCTGCGGGTGTCGATGGAGCTGGGCGGCAACGCGCCGTTCCTGGTGTTCGACGACGCAGATCTGGATCGAGCCGTCGATGGGGCGATGCTCGCCAAGATGCGCAACGTCGGCGAGGCATGCACCGCCGCGAACCGGTTCATCGTGCACGAGTCGGTCGCCGAGGAGTTCGGGCGTCGTCTCGCCGAGCGCATGTCGGCCATGGTGGTCGGGCGTGGGTCAGAGGAGGGTGTCGAGGTGGGACCCCTGATCGACCAGACGCAGCGCGACAAGGTGGCTGATCTGGTCGATGACGCGGTGACCAAGGGCGCCACCGTGCTGACCGGTGGAACCAAGCCCGATTCTGAGGAATTCGGTGCGGGCACGTACTACCCGCCGACCGTCCTGACCGGCGTCACCGCGGACGCGAAGGTGCGGACCGAGGAGATCTTCGGACCGGTGGCACCGATCTTCACCTTCACCGAGGAGCAGGAAGGCATCGACATGGCCAACGACACCGAGTACGGCCTCGTCGCCTATGCCTTCACCCAGGACCATGCCCGTGTCGTCCGGGTGTACGAGGGCCTGCAGACCGGCATGGTCGGCATCAACCAGGGCATCGTCTCCAACCCGGCGGCCCCGTTCGGCGGGGTCAAGGCCAGTGGCTACGGCCGTGAGGGCGGCGCCGAGGGCATCGAGGAGTACCTCGAGACCAAGTACGTGGGCCTGGCGCTCTAGACCCCTCCCGACGTCTGCGGTTTACCAGCAGGCCCCGGAGAACTTCAGTTCACGCGGGTAAATTCACCCGGAGGAGTGACAACTATCCGTGGCCTGCTGGTAAACCGATCGGGTCAGACGCGGATGTCGGCGCGGCGGTCGTCGCGAGCCACCGGGTCCCGGCCGGAGCCGAACTGCTCGACGTACAGGCGGGCGTAGAGGCCGCCGGCGGCCAGCAGCTCGTCGTGGGTGCCCTGCTCGACCAGGCGCCCGTCCTCGATGCCGAAGATGACGTCGGCGTTCTGGATCGTGGAGAGGCGATGCGCGATCGCGATCGTGGTGCGGTGGTCCATGGCCCGGTCCAGGGCGCCCTGGACGAGCCGTTCGGTCTCGGTGTCCAGCGCCGAGGTGGCCTCGTCGAGGATCAGGATGCGCGGATCCATCAGCAGCACTCGGGCGATCGCGAGGCGCTGCTTCTCACCTCCGCTGAGGCGGTAGCCCCGTTCGCCGGTGATCGTCTCGTACCCCTCGGCGAAGCTGAGGATGCGATCGTGGATGTTGGCATCGCGGGCTGCCTGCTCGATCTCCGCGGCGGTGGCGTCGGGTCGCGCGTAGGCGATGTTGTCGCGGATCGTGCCGTGGAACAGGTAGGGCTCCTGCGTCACCATGCCGACGGCGCCTGCGACCGAACCCAGCGAGAGATCGCGGACGTCGTGGCCGTCGATGAGGACGGCGCCCTCGGTGACGTCGTAGAACCTGGGCACCAGGTAGGTGGCGGTGGTCTTGCCCGCACCGGAGGGCCCGACGATCGCGGCCAGCTGCCCCGGTCGGACCCGCAGCGAGAGGTCGGCGAGCGCCCAACGAGGACCGCTGGGTGCGGCGTCGCCCTCGATGCGCACGCCGGAGTCGCCGAACCGGTCACGGTTGATCGTGCCGGAGAGGTTGCGCGGCTCCGGATACCGGAAGAAGACGTCGCGGAGCTCGATCTCGCCGCGCAGCTCGCCGCGCGAGAGCACCGTGGCCCCCGGACGTTCGGTGATCGCCGGCTCGAGGTCGAGGTACTCAAAGATGCGCCGAAACAGGGCCAGCGAGGTCTGGACGTCCAGCGTGACGCGCATCAGCTGCAGCAACGGCATCTGCAGGCGTGCCTGCAAGGTGGTGAACGCGACCAGCGTGCCGGCGGTGATGCTGGCACCGCCGAACGATCCGGTCAGCATCAGTCCGGCGACCAGGTAGATCAGCGCCGGGGTGATCGCGAAGAAGGTCTGCACCGTGGCGAAGAAGGCCCGCCCGGTCATGGCCTGGTCGACCTGCAGGCGAGTCTGCTGGTGATTGGCCTCGCGATACCGATCGACCTCGGACTCTGCGCGGTTGAACACCTTCGACAACAAGATGCCCGACACGCTCAGTGCTTCCTCAGTGATCGCGGTCATCTCCGACAGCGACTCCTGGGTGCGCTTGGCCAACCGCTGGCGGCGCTTGCCGACCTGCAGCTGGATGAAGACGAACAGCGGCATGAGGATCAACGTCAGGATCGTGAGCTGCCACGACAAGATGAGCATCGAGACGAACGCGGCCGTGACGGTCACGGAGTTCTGCAGGATCGTGGTCGCGGTGTCGGTGAGGACCGTGCGCACGCCGGCGACGTCGTTGGCCAGGCGGGACTGGATGGAGCCGGTCTTGGTGGCGGTGAAGAACGCCAGCTCCATCTTCTGCAGGTGCGCGAACAGATCGCTGCGCAGGTCGGCCATGGCGGAGTTGCCGATGGTCGAGGTGAGCCAGTTCTGGGCGATGCCGATCACCGCCGTGATGACCGGGATGACGCACATGGCGACCACCAACCAGCCCAGCAGTCGCAGCTGCGGTGGTCCAGACGTCGGGAACAACGCCTCGTCGAAGACGGCCTTGGTCAGGAACGGGACGATCGACGTCAGGATGGCTGCGGAGACCACGGCCAGGGCGACCAATGCCATCTTGGCGCGGTAGGGACGCAGCATGTGGGTGATCCGCGCGAGGATCGGCTGCTCCGCACCGGGACTGCTGTCGCTCAGATCGGCCATCAGTCCCCGATCGTGTCCAGCACGAGCTCGACGACGTCACCGGTCACCGGCACCAGGTCGGCCGTGCCCCACAGATCGGCATCGGCCCGCAGGGCGGCCCACAGCAGCAGGCTGCCCGTCGCGGTCTGGAACGCCGGATCGGCCTGCAGCGTGAACGAGACGGGGAGCCGTTCGGCCGGGACGGCGGTCGCGGCCAGCACCTCGCCGTCGGAGTCGACCAGCTTGACGCTGGCGACGGCGCCGCGCCGTGCCGTGGCGTCGTCTCGGGTCGCGACAGTTCCGGTGATGATCAGCAGCGGCTCGGAGGTCATGTTCTCGATGCTAGGGCCGCACGGGTGAGAGCGCCTCCACCGCGCGCACCGGATCACGGCCGAGCAGGTGCCGGACGTCGCCCGTGACGTGCCCGTGCACGCCGTGCCGGATCGCGCGGAACATCGACAACCAGGCCTCCAGCTCGTCCGCGGGGGCGCCGTAGTCCGCCCGGCTGGAGCGCGACTCCTGATCGGACTCGTCCACGAATCGGTGGGGCTGGCCGGTGATCTGCTCGAACAGGGCGGCGATCTCGGTGAAGGTCAATGCCTCGGGGCCGCTGAGCTCGTAGACCTGGCCCACGTGCGAGCGCGGATCGCGCAGGACCGCCGCCACGGCAGCCCCGACGTCGGCGCGGGCGACGGCCGCGACACGGCCGTCGGAGACCGGGGCGCGGAAGCCGTCCTCGCAGCGCAGCTGCACCAGGGCCTCGGCGTAGTAGTTGACGCGCAGGATCGTGACATCCAGATCAGCGTCGGCCAGGTAGGTCTCGGTGACCCCGTGGTGCCGGGTGAAGACACCAGCGGCATCCTCGGCCGCACCGACGAACGAGAGGTAGACGACCTGCCGCACGCCGGTCTGGGCGACGGCATCGATGAAGTCCTGCTGCTGCAGCCGACGATCGGTGCCGTCGATGATCGAGACCATGAACACGGTGTCGATGCCCGCCAGCGCCGCCACGCACTCGCGCACGTGTCCGTAGTCGGCCCGGACGACCTCGGCGTGTGGCAGGTCGGGCGCGCGGGCAGGCTCGCGCACCAGCAACCGGACCGCGATCCCCGCATCGGACAGGATGCGGGCTGCGGTGCCTCCGACATGACCGGTCGAACCCGTGATGGCGACATGCGGCATCCGATGATCCCCCCTGGGAGTGTGCGCGTGTGGGAGCGCGCGCGAGCCGGACCCTTGGACGGTACACCGCGAATTCCTTCACCTGCGGACTCGCCGGCACCGGCTGACATACTCGCTGCATGAGCGACATCGCTGGACTGGACGGCCTGCTGGGCGTGGAGCAGGTCGAGATCACCGCTGATCGGGTCGTGGTGCGATTCACCATCGGCACCGAGCACCTGCAACCGTTCGGCATCCCGCACGGCGGGGTCTACTGCGCCGTGCACGAGTCGACCGCGAGCATCGCCGGGCAGGTCTGGCTCGGCACCAAGGGCGTCGTGGTCGGCACCCACAACGCCACCGACTTCATCCGACAGGCGGCGGTCGGGGACATCATCACCGTCACCGCGACACCGATCCATCGCGGCCGCAGCCAGCAGCTGTGGCACCTGGACTCGGTCAACCAGGCCGACAAGCTGATCGCGCAGGGACAGGTGCGGCTGGCGAATCTGGACCAGGAGGTTCCGCCCGAGGCACTCGCGCACTTCACCGGTTCGGTCGGGGACGGACCTGGCCGTTAGGCTGGTGGGCACGCGGCCACGACTGGCGTTCAGGTGGATCTCCACCAGGAAGTGCCCGCACCGCTCGACCACGCACCGTCAGTACTGGGACCGTTCGCCTGGGCCCCGGTCAGCCCCCGATTTTCGCTGACCAGGAGGCCACCGAGATGATGATGACCATGAACACTGCTGCGCCGTTCGCAACCCAGCGGCTCGAGGACGGCGACGTCCGGGTCCTGCTGCTGGAGAACATCCACACCGACGGGGCCGATTTCCTGCGCGGCAAGGGCTATCAGGTCCAGACCGTCGACCACGCCCTCGGCGAGGACGAGCTGATCGAGGCGATCCAGGGAGTTCATCTCCTCGGGATCCGCTCGACGACCTACCTCACCGAGAAGGTGCTCGACGCCGCTCCGGACCTGCTGGCCGTCGGGGCCTTCTGCATCGGCACCAACCAGATCGACCTCGCCGCCGCCTCGGCGCGTGGGGTCGCGGTCTTCAACGCGCCGTACTCCAACACCCGCAGCGTCGTCGAGCTCGCGATCGCCGAGATCATCTCGCTGGCCCGCCGCCTGCACGAGAAGTCCACCGACATGCACGCCGGCGTGTGGAACAAGTCGGCCGCCGGCAGCCACGAGATCCGCGGCCGAACGGTCGGCATCGTCGGCTACGGCAACATCGGCAGCCAGCTGTCGGTGGTGGCCGAGGCGCTCGGCCTGAAGGTCATCTTCTTCGACATCGACGACAAGCTGGCCCTCGGCAACGCCAAGCGCTGCTCGACCATCGAGGAGCTGTTGGCCGAGGCCGACGTCGTCACGCTGCACGTCGACGGTCGCCCGGGCAACGCCGGGCTGTTCGGAGATGACGAGATGCGCCAGATGAAGCCGCGGTCGCTGTTCCTCAACCTGTCCCGCGGCATCGCCGTCGACACCGTCGCGCTGCGCGCGCACCTGCAGTCCGGCCACATCGCCGGTGCCGCGGTCGACGTGTTCCCGGTCGAGCCGAAGCGCCAGGGAGATGAGTTCGAGTCCGACCTGCGCGGCCTGCCCAACGTCATCCTGACACCCCACGTGGGCGGATCGACCGAGGAGGCCCAGCAGGACATCGGCCGCTTCGTCGCCTCCAAGCTGCGTTCGTACACCGAGTTCGGCAGCACCTCCCTGAGCGTCAACCTGCCGGAGCTGAATCTGCCCGCCGAGCAGGGAAAGCGCCGGATCGCCCTCGTGCACCGCAACGCGCCAGGGGTGCTGGCCACCATCAACGGCCTGTTCGGTGAGCACGGCGTCAACATCGAGGCGCAGTCGTTGTCGACCCGCGGCGACAACGGCTACGTGGTCACCGACGTGTCAGACGAGGTCAGTGCCGACGTGCTGGCCGAGCTGGCCGGCCTGCCCGAGACGGTGCGGTTGCGCCAGCTCAGCTGATCCAGCGTCTCGGCGCAGCCGTCGTCGATGCGGAGGGTGGCCAGATCGTCACCCCGGGTGGGGCCGCGGTTGACGATCGCGACCGGGATGTCGCGCCGTGCGGCGGCGCGCACGAAACGCAGACCTGACATCACCTGCAACGACG
>JBBSRN010000037.1:0-14167 GCA_038242985.1 Propionibacteriales bacterium
CCCTCCGGGGCCGGTGCGTACCTCGACCCCTCCGGGGCCGGTGCGTACCTCGACCCCTCCGGGGCCGGTGCGTACCTCGACCCCTCCGGGGCCGGTGCGTACCTCGACCCCTCCGGGGCCGGTGCGTAAATCGGCACCCACAGCGCAATTCGCCGACAGGGTCACCGCCCGGCGTGGCAAAAGCCGACAGGGTCACCGCCCGCGGGGGAGGGAGCCACGAGCAGATGGCGACCGGATGGGAGGATTGTGCGGTGAGCAACGTGGTGCGCCAGTCCGAGAAGCTGAGGGACGTCCTGTACGACATCCGTGGCCCGGTGGCGGCCCGCGCGGCGCAGCTGGAGGCGGAAGGGCACCGGATCCTCAAGCTCAACATCGGCAATCCGCAGCCGTTCGGCTTCGACGCACCAGCGGAGATCCTGCAGGACATGATCGCCGCGCTGCCGTCCTCTGCGGGCTACTCGGACTCCCGTGGCATCCAGTCCGCTCGCCGCGCCGTGGTGCATCACTACCAGCTGCAGGACGACTTCCCCTCGATCGACATCGACGACGTCTGGATCGGCAACGGCGTCTCCGAGCTCATCCAGATCGCGCTGCAGGCCCTGCTCGACAACGGCGACGAGGTGCTCATCCCGGTCCCGGACTACCCGCTCTGGACAGCCGTGACCAATCTGGCCGGCGGCGTCCCCGTGCACTACCGGTGCGACGAGGACAACGAGTGGAATCCGGACCTGGCCGACCTCGAGTCCAAGATCACCGACCGCACCAAGGTCATCGTGGTCATCAATCCGAACAACCCGACCGGGGCGGTCTACTCCCGGGAGACGCTGACCGCGATCGCGGCCCTGGCCCGCAAGCACGACCTGATCGTGATGGCCGATGAGATCTACGACAAGATCCTCTACGACGACGCCGTGCACATCTCGATGGCGAGCCTGACCGAGGACGTCCTGACGCTCACCTTCAACGGGCTGTCCAAGGCGTACCGGGTGTGTGGATACCGGGCCGCGTGGCTCGTCGTCAGCGGCCCGAAGGACCTGGCCAGGGACTACCTCGAGGGAATCACGCTGCTGTGCTCGATGCGGTTGTGTCCCAACGTCCCGGCGCAGAACGCCATCCAGGTCGCGCTGGGGGGATATCAGTCGATCAAGGAGCTGATCCTGCCCGGTGGACGGCTGATCGAGCAGCGCGACACCGCGGTCGCCGAGCTGCGCAAGATCCCCGGTGTCAGCGTCGTGCAGCCGAAGGGCGCTCTGTACGTGTTCCCGCGCCTGGACCCCGAGGTGCACCCGATCAAGGACGACCAGCAGCTGGCCCTGGACCTGCTGGAGGCGGAGAAGATCCTCATCACGCAGGGCACGGGCTTCAACTGGCCGCACCCGGACCACCTGCGCATCGTGACGCTTCCTTGGGCGCGTGACCTCGCCGAGGCGATCCAACGGCTCGGCAGCTTCCTGGGCAGCTACCGCCAGGCCTGAGCGGCTGCTGGTCCGCCGTCAGGATGGATTTTGTCGGTGGGCTCCGGCAGGATCTCGTGGTGGAGCACGACAGTCGACGAAGGGCACCACGATGGGCGACATGATCCGGGCCACCGGCCTGGTCAAGCGGTACAAGGACGTCGAGGCCCTCGGCGGTCTGGATCTTGCGGTGCCCGAGGGCACCGTGCTGGGCCTGCTGGGTCCCAACGGTGCAGGCAAGACCACGGCGGTGCGCATCCTCACCACGTTGCTGGTGCCCGACGAGGGCACGGCGCACGTCAACGGCATCGACGTCCTCAAGGACCCCGACGGGGTGCGCCGCAACATCGGGCTGTCCGGCCAGTACGCCGCCGTCGACGAGCACCTGACCGGCTACGAGAACCTGGACATGGTCGGCCGGCTCTACGGGCTGGGGCGGGCCAAGTCCTCGGCCCGCGCACGCGAGCTGCTCGACCGGTTCGGACTCGCCGACGCGGGCGACCGGCCCTCCAAGACCTACTCCGGCGGCATGCGTCGTCGCCTCGACCTCGCGGGCGCGCTGGTGGCATCGCCCCCGGTGCTGGTGCTCGACGAACCCACCACCGGTCTGGACGTCCGCAGTCGCCAGCAGATGTGGGGCGTCATCAAGGATCTGGTCAGCTCCGGCGCCACCTTGCTGCTCACCACGCAGTACCTGGAGGAGGCCGATCTGCTGGCCGACGACATCGTGGTGATCGACCAGGGCAGGGCCATCGCCCGCGGCACAGCCGACGAGCTGAAGGCGCAGACCGGCAGCGAACGCATCGAGATCGTGCTCGCCGACGCCCGGCATCGCGAGGACGCGGCGCGCATCCTCGCCGAGGTGGCGCACGGTCAGGTGCAGATCGACGACGGCGGTCGATCACTGACCGTCGCGGTCGACGGGGGCACGTCGCGACTCGCGGCGGTGCTCACGGCGCTCGACCACGCCTCCATCGGCCTGCTCGAGGCAGGACTTCGCCGGCCGACCCTCGACGACGTGTTCCTGCGCCTGACCGGTCATGCCACCGCAGAAGAGGAATCCACGCAGACCGAGGGAGTCAGCTCATGAGCACCCTGGCCAAGACCGCGAGTGACGGCTGGGTCGTCGCGAGGCGCAACGTCATCAAGATCATCCGGGTCCCGGAGATCTTGGTGTTCGTCCTCATCTCGCCCATCATGTTCGTGCTGCTGTTCGCGTACGTGTTCGGCGGGGCGATCGACCCCGGCGGCAACGTCAACTACCGCGAGTTCCTCGTCCCGGGCATCTTCGCCCAGACGGTGGTGTTCGGTGCCACGTTCACCGGCGCCGGACTGGCCGAGGACATGCAGAAGGGCATCATCGACCGATTCCGGTCGCTCCCCATGTCACGCTCGGCGGTGCTGGTCGGTCGCACCACGTCGGACATCATCTACAACGTCCTGTCACTGGTGATCATGGCCGTCACCGGGCTCGTGGTCGGCTGGCGCATCCGCGAGGGCTTCTTCGACGCGGCCCTGGCCTTCGTGCTGCTGCTGCTGTTCGCCTACGCGATCAGCTGGATCATGGGATACGTCGGGCTGCTGGTGCCCAGCGTCGACGTCATCAACAACGCGTCGTTCATCGTGATCATGCCGCTGACCTTCGTGTCCAACGCGTTCGTCCCGACCGACTCGTTCCCGGCGGGCCTGCGACAGGTCGTCCAGTGGAATCCGGTCTCGGCGCTGACCCAGGCGTGTCGCGAGCTGTTCGGGAACGTCGATGCCTCGATCCCGGTCGACGGGCCCTGGTCGCTGCAGCACCCGGTGCTCTACACGGTGATCTGCAGCGCGGTCATCGTGGCGATCTTCGCCCCGCTCGCGGTCCGGCAGTACCAGCGCGCCAGCAGCACGTAGGGGGTTCTCGACCGATCAGGAGGCATCGGGACCACCTGCGCGCAGCAATGCATCAGGGTCGGTGCGTGCGCCCGACGGCGGGCGCGGTGCGCCGCCAGAACCTGTCGGTCCGCTGACGTAGGCTGGCACCCTTCCCCCGCCCCCATCCCCACTTTCGGAGGCCAACAGAGCAATGGCGAGCGACTCGTCCTTCGTGCATCTGCACGTGCACACCGAGTACTCCATGCTCGACGGTGCGTCCCTGCTCGACGGACTCTTCGAGCGCACCGCGGCCCTGGAGATGCCGGCGATCGCCATGACCGACCACGGCAACGTGCACGGTGCCTACGACTTCTGGAGCAAGGCCAAGCAGCACGGGATCAAGCCGATCATCGGCATGGAGGCCTACGTCACGCCGGGCACCCACCGCAGCGAGCGCAAGCGCGTCCGCTGGGGCAAGGGGGGTTCTGAGGACGAGGGCGGCAACGACGTGGCCGGCGGCGGCGCCTACACCCACATGACCATGCTGGCCTCCAGCACCGAGGGCATGCACAACCTGTTCCGGTTGTCCTCGATGTCCAGCCTCGAGGGGTACTACTACAAGCCCCGCGTCGATCGCGAGATCCTGCAGCGCTACTCCGCCGGCATCATCGCCACCACGGGATGCATGTCCGGTGAGATCCAGACCCGCCTGCGCCTGCGCCAGTACGACGAGGCGCGCCAGGCCGCGGGCGAGCTGCAGGAGATCTTCGGCAAGGAGAACTTCTTCCTGGAGCTGATGGACCACGGCATCCGGGCCGAGAACGCCGTCCGCGACGACCTGCTGCGACTCGGACGCGAGCTCGGCATCCCACCGGTCGCCACCAACGACTCGCACTACACCGCGCCTGAGGATGCCGACGCGCAGGACGCGTTGATCTGCGTCGCGTCGGGCAAGACGCTGTCCGATCCCAAGCGCCTGAAGTTCGACGGCGGCGGCTACTACATCAAGTCCGCAGCCGAGATGCGTGAGCTGTGGGAGGACACGAACGGGATGAAGGAGGCGTGCGACAACACGCTGCTCATCGCCGAGCGCTGCGACATGGACTTCACCGAGTCCAACGGCGGGTACATGGCTCGCGCCGACATCCCCGCCGGCCACACCGAGGAGTCCTGGTTCGTCGAGGAGGTGTGGCGTGGCATCGAGTCGCGCTACCCCGAGGACCGCCTGACCGACGAGGTGCGCGCGCGCACCGAGATGGAGCTCGGCGTCATTCGCGCCAAGGGCTACTGCGGCTACTACCTGGTGGTCGCGGACTTCATCAACTGGGCCAAGGACAACGGCATCCGCGTCGGCCCGGGCCGCGGTTCCGGCGCCGGTTCGATCGCCGCGTACGCGCTGCGCATCACTGATCTGTGCCCCCTGGCCAACGGCCTCATCTTCGAGCGGTTCCTCAACCCCGAGCGACCCTCGATGCCCGACTTCGACATCGACTTCGACGAGCGTCGTCGCGCCGAGGTCATCCGCTACGTGTCCAACAAGTACGGCGAGGAGCGCGTTGCGATGATCGCGACGTTCGGCCGGCTCAAGGCCAAGCAGGCCATCAAGGACGCCAACCGCGTGCTCGACTACCCGTTCGGCATGGGCGAGAAGATCACCAAGGCGCTGCCGGCCGACGTCATGGGCAAGGGCGTGGCCCTGTCCACGCTGTTCGATGAGAGCCACGAGCGCTTCGGCGACGGCAAGCAGTTCCGCGAGCTGCACGGGCAGGACGCCGAGGTCCGCAAGATCTACGACACGGCCCTCGGCCTGGAGGGCCAGATCCGTCAGTGGGGCGTGCACGCGGCCGGCGTCATCATGAGCAGCCATCCCCTGATCGACATCGTGCCGATCATGAAGCGCGAGCAGGACGGCGCGATCATCACCCAGTTCGACTACCCGATGTGCGAGTCGCTCGGTCTGGTCAAGATGGACTTCCTGGGCCTGCGCAACCTCACGGTGCTCGACGACACGCTCACCAACATCTCGGCCAACCGTGATGTCGACCTCGTGCTGGAGGACCTGACCTTCGACGACCCCGAGGCGTACGCGCTGCTCGGACGCGGCGACACGCTCGGGGTGTTCCAGCTCGACGGCGGTCCCATGCGTCAGCTGCTCAAGCAGATGCAGCCGGACAACTTCGAGGACATCTCAGCGGTCATCGCGCTGTACCGGCCCGGTCCGATGGGGGCCAACAGCCACATCAACTACGCCTTGCGCAAGACCAACAAGCAGCCCATCGACTACATCCACCCCGAGCTCACCGAGGCGCTCAAGCCCATCCTCGGCACCACCTACGGCCTGATCGTGTACCAGGAGCAGGTCATGGAGATCGCCCAGGTGCTCGCCGGGTTCTCGCTGGGCCAGGCCGACAACCTGCGCCGGGCGATGGGCAAGAAGAAGCGTTCGGTGCTGGAGCAGGAGTTCGTCGGATTCCAGGGCGGCATGATGGATCGCGGTTTCTCCCAGAGCGCGATCAAGGTGCTGTGGGACATCCTCGTCCCGTTCGCGGACTACGCGTTCAACAAGGCGCACTCGGCGTCGTACGGCGTCATCTCGTACTGGACCGCCTATCTCAAGGCGCACTATCCTGCTGAGTACATGGCAGCGCTGCTCACCAGCACCCGCGGCGACAAGGACAAGTCGGCCATCTATCTCAACGAGTGCCGCCGGATGGGCATCAAGGTCCTGCCGCCGGACGTCAACGAGTCGGTCTCGAACTTCGCCTCGGTCGGCACCGACATCCGGTTCGGCATGGGCGCGGTGCGCAACGTCGGCGACAACGTGGTCGCCGGCATCGTGGCGGCGCGGGTGGAGAAGGGGGCCTTCACCGACTTCACCGACTTCATGGACAAGGTCCCGGTGCACGTGTGCAACAAGCGGGTCGTCGACTCGTTGATCAAGGCCGGTGCCTTCGACTCCCTCGGCCACCAGCGCCGCGCGCTCACCACGATCGCCGAGGAGGCGGTCGACCAGTACATCGATCTCAAGCGCAGCGCCGCCATCGGCCAGGACTCGTTGTTCGGCGGGCTCGACGACGGCTTCACCGGCGTCACCGTCAGGGTCCCGAGCATGCCGGAGTGGGACAAGTCCCAGCTGCTGGCGCTCGAGCGCGACATGCTCGGTCTCTACGTGTCCGATCACCCCCTGCTGGGGCTGGAGCACGTGCTGCGGGCCAGCAGCGACACCACGATCGGGGACCTGCTCGCCGACACCGATCGCGACGGTCAGGTCGTCAAGATCTGCGGTCTGATCACCGGCGTCCAGCGACGCATCACCAAGAAGGGCGATGCCTGGGCCTCGATCACGCTGGAGGACCTCGAGGGCGGCGTGCAGATCATGGTGTTCCCGGCGGCGTACCAGCTGTCAGCGCCCAGCCTGGTGAATGACGCCATCGTCGTGGTCAAGGCGCGCGTCAAGAGCAGCGACGACGGCCTCGACCTGCATGCGCAGGAGATCACGATGCCCGCCATCGACTCCACGCGCGCGGACGCGCCACTCGCGGTGAGCATGCCGGTGGCGCGATGCACCACCGAGACGGTCGGCGCGTTCAAGGCGATCCTCGCGACCCATCCGGGTTCATCTGAGGTGCACCTGCGACTGCTGAGCAACAGCGGCACCAAGACCATGAAGCTGGACCCCAGCCTGCGAGTGGCGCAGAGCTCGGCGCTGGTGGCCGATCTCAAGGAGCTCCTCGGTCCGAGCTGTCTCGGATGAACACCATCGGTGTGCGCAGGAGCGCGCTGATCGTCGGCTCCGCCGTGCTCATGGGGATCATCGCCGGACTGCTCTGGTGGCAGCTGGCCGAGCCCGGTCGGTGGCAGATGCGCGATGTCGGCGTCGCGCTGACCGAGGAGGCGTCGCGCGGGCAGTTCCAGGTGGTGGTCGTGTTCACCGCAGTGGGAGCGCTCGTCTCGCTGGTGTGGTCCGTCGGGATCTGCGTGGTGTCGCGAGGCTCCGGATGGTTGCTCGTGGTGGTCATCATCGCCGGCTCCGTGCTGGCCTCGCTCATCGCCTGGCGAGTGGGAGCACTGCTCGGCCCACCGCCGCCGGAGTCGGTGCGGGGACTGGCGATCGGCGAGACGGTGCCCGATGAGCTGATGATCGATGCCGTCGCGCCGTTCGTGGTCTGGCCGATCGCCGCGCTGGTGGGTGTCCTGCTCGTCAGCTGGGGCCTGCACGGTCGCGACGAGGACGAGACGCCCTATGCGCGCGACACGGGAGCCACGACGGCGCCGGTCACCGACACCAGGTCCTGAGGCGCCACCTCGACCTCCAGCCCTCGGCGGCCCGCAGACACGAACACGGTCCGGTGTCTGCTGGCGGAGACGTCGACGACGGTCCGGTGCTGGTGCCGCTGGCCGAACGGCGAGATCCCACCGAGCACGTAGCCGGTGGCGCGTTGGGCGGCCTGGGGATTGGCCATCTGCGCCCGCTTGCCGCTGAGCGCCGCTGCCAGTGCCTTGAGGTCCAACGACCCCGACACCGGCACCACGCCGACCACGAGCAGACCGTCCAGATCGACCAGCAACGTCTTGAAGACCCGGCCCGGTTCGACGCCGAGGGCCTCCGCCGCCGCCAGGCCGGTCGACATGGGGCCAGCCGCCGCCAGACCGAACGAGGTGGCGCGCGAATCATGGTCGTACGCGTGCGGCGTGAACCGCACCCCTGCGTGCGTCAGCGCCGTGAACGCCGCGGTCGCGCCGGTATCGGCATGCCTGCGCAATTTCTTCCCGGCCACAGCGACACCGTACCCACCTCCGTAGACTGAGCAGGTGATGCACCGTCTGGATCTGCGCGCCCTCGACCCCGCTCCCCACGAGTGGGACACGATCTACCGGCATGCGGTCCCACGCGCCGAGGTCGACGTCGAGCAGGCTCTCGCCGCGGTGCGGCCGATCTGCGAGGACGTGCGGTTGCGCGGCGCCGACGCCGTCCTCGACGCGTCGGAGCGCTTCGACGGCATCAGGCCCGCCCAGCTCCGGGTCCCGGCGGCGGCACTGACTGCGGCGTTGGCCGATCTGGATCCGGCGATCCGGGCCGCTCTGGATGAATCGATCAGCCGGTTGCGCCGCACCTGCGCCGCCGAGCTGGAGCACAGCATCACGACCACGATCGCCGACGGTGCCGTCGTGGAACGTCGCATCGTGCCGATGCAGCGGGTGGGACTGTACGTCCCGGGCGGACTCGCGCCGCTGATCAGCAGCGTGCTGATGAACGCGGTGCCGGCGCAGATCGCCGGGGTCGCCGGCATCGCCTTGTCCAGCCCGCCCTCGGCGGAGCACGACGGGTTGCCGCACCCGTCGATCCTGGCCGCGTGCGCACTGCTCGGCATCGACGAGGTCTACGCGGTCGGCGGCGCCCAGGCCATGGCGATGTTCGCCCACGGCGCGGGGGAGTGCCGTCCGGTCAACCTGATCACCGGCCCAGGCAACATCTTCGTCGCCGCGGCGAAGCGGCACCTGCAGGGCGTGGTCGGCATCGACAGCGAGGCCGGTCCCACCGAGATCGCAGTCATCGCCGATGACGCCGCAGATGCGGAGTTCGTGGCCGCCGACCTCATCAGCCAGGCCGAGCACGACCCGATGGCGGCGTCGGTGCTGATCACCGACAGCACGTCGCTGGCCGATCGCGTCGACGAGGCACTGAAGATCCAGGTCGACGCCGCACGGCACGTCGAGCGGATCCGCACCGCCCTGGGCGGATCCCAGTCCGCGACCGTGCTGGTCCGCGACATCGACCAGGCCGTGGCCGTGGCCAACGCGTACGCCGCCGAGCACCTCGAGATCCAGACCGCGGATGCCGGCGTCGTCGCCGGTCGCATCGTCAACGCCGGTGCGGTGTTCGTCGGTCGCTTCACCCCGGTCTCGCTCGGTGACTACGCGGCGGGCTCCAACCACGTGCTGCCGACCGCGGGGTGCGCCTGCCACTCCTCGGGTCTGTCGGTGCGGGCGTTCTGCAAGAACATGCAGGTCGTCACGTACACCGAGGCCGCGCTGCGCGACGTGGGCGGCCACGTCGTCACCCTCGCGAACGCCGAGAACCTCCCCTCGCACGGCGACGCCGTCAGCATCCGCACCCACCGGTCATGAGTGCCCCGGACTGGGTGCCGCTGCGCGAGGACCTGCGCCACGACGAGCCCTATGGAGCACCACAGCTCGACGTGGCGGTGCAGCTGAACACCAACGAGAACCCCTACGGCCCGAGCCCCGCGGTCGTCGCGTCGATCGCCGCAGCCGTCAACGCCGCGGCCGCCGGCCTCAACCGGTACCCCGATCGTGAGGCCGACGCACTGCGACAGGCGCTGGCCGGCTACCTCGGCCACGGACTGGATGCCGCGCACGTGTGGGCCGCCAACGGGTCCAACGAGGTGATGCAGCAGATCCTGCAGGCCTTCGGCGGACCGGGCCGCACGGCGGTGTCGTTCGCGCCGACGTACTCGATGTATCCGGAGTACGCCCGCAACACCCACACCCGCTGGGTGACCGGGCAGCGCCGCGACGACTTCGGCATCGACCTGGACGCTGCACTGGCACTGGTGGAGGCCGAGCAGCCGCACGTCGTGATCCTGACCTCGCCCAACAATCCCACCGGCACGGCCCTCCCGCTCGACACGATCCGGGCCATCGCCGACGTCGCCCCCGGCATCGTCGTGGTCGACGAGGCGTACGCGGAATTTCGCCGCGCCGGCACCCCGACGGCACTGGAGCTGCTCGCCGGTCACCGCCGGCTGCTGGTCACCCGCACGATGAGCAAGGCCTTCGCCTACGCCGGGGGGCGCCTGGGCTACGTGGCTGCGGATCCCGCCATCGTCGACGGGCTGCGCCTCGTGCGACTGCCGTACCACCTGTCCGCGGTGCAGCAGGCCGCCGCGCTCGCCGCCCTCGGTCATGCCGAGGAGCTGCTCGCCCGGGTCGACGAGCTCCGCGCCACGCGAGACGAGCTGGCCACCTGGTTGACCGGTGCCGGCTTCGAGGTGGCCGAGTCCGACGCGAACTTCATCTTGTTCGGTCGCTTCGAGGACCGACACGCCATCTGGCAGGGTCTGGTCCAGCGCGGTGTGCTCATACGGGAGACTGGTCCCGACGGATGGCTTCGGGTGTCCGTCGGCACGCCCGCTGAGATGACCGCATTTCGCCACGCCCTGCAAGAGGTGACCTCGACATGACCCGTACCAGTCGCATCGAACGACAGACGTCGGAGTCCCACGTCGTCGTCGAGCTGGACCTCGACGGCACCGGAGCGCACGACATCTCCACCGGTGTCGGCTTCTACGACCACATGCTCACCGCGTTCTCGCGGCACTCGCTGATCGACCTGACGGTCCACGCCGAGGGCGACCTGCACATCGACGCCCACCACACCGTCGAGGACACCGCCATCTGCATCGGCGAGGCACTGCGCGAAGCCCTCGGCGACAAGATCGGCATCCGTCGCTACGGCGACGCCCTCGTGCCACTGGATGAGTCCATCGCCCAGGTCGTCGTCGACGTGTCGGGTCGCCCGTACTTCGTGCACACCGGGGAGCCGGAGCGCCAGATCACCGCGATCATCGGTGGCCAGTACGTCGGTTCGCTGACCGGGCACGTGCTCGAGTCGATCGCTCACCACGCGGGCATCACGATGCACGTCCGGCTGCTCGACGGCCGCGACCCCCACCACATCGCGGAGGCGCAGTTCAAGGCTGTCGCGCGCGCGCTCCGCGACGCCGTGGCCATCGATCCGCGCGAGACGGGCATCCCGTCCACCAAGGGAGCCCTCTAGCCGTGACGCAGGTCGTGGTGCTCGACTACGGATCGGGCAACCTGCGCTCTGCCGTGCGCGCGTGCGAACGCGCCGGCGCCGAGGTGCAGCTGACCGCCGATCCCGAGGCCGTCATGGCGGCGGACGGACTGCTGGTGCCGGGGGTCGGTGCCTTCGAGGCCTGCATGGAGGGATTCAGCGCGGTCGACGGGCCACGGCTGGTGGAACGTCGTCTGATCGCCGGACGACCGGTCCTGGGCATCTGCGTGGGCATGCAGATCCTGTTCGGCGAGGGCATCGAGCACGGTGCGCAGACCACCGGCTGCGGCGAGTGGCCCGGGCGGGTCGAACGTCTCGAGGCGCCCGTCGTGCCGCACATGGGCTGGAACACCGTCGAGCCGGCGGACGGCTCGGTGATGTTCGCCGGTCTGGCCGACGAGCGGTTCTACTTCGTGCACTCGTACGGGGTGCAGGACTGGGTGCTGAGCCGCCCGCCCGCGCTCGCGGCTCCCATGGTCACGTGGACGGCGTACGGGACCGGCCGATTCGTCTCGGCCGTCGAGGACGGTCCGCTCTGGGCCACCCAGTTCCATCCCGAGAAGTCCGGTGACGCCGGGGCACGCCTGCTGCGCAACTGGATCGGGACCTTCGCGGCATGACCGCGAGCCCGCTCGACCTGGTGGGCTGCTGGACGTTGGAGCGCACGATCGATGACCGGCACACCGGCGTGCCGTGCCTGGTGCACGGCACCCTGGAGCTGACCGAGGAGCCGGACGGACGGATGCGCTGGCACGAGAGCGGCACGATGGTGCGTGAGGGCCAGCACGTCCCCGTGGTCCGGACCCTGTTCGTCGCGCCGCGCGCCGACGGGTGGATGGTGACGTTCGAGGACGGGCGGGAGTTCCATCCGTGGCGGCCCGCCGAGACCGTCGAGCATCCCTGCGGACGGGACCTGTACCGCGGATTCCTGGATCTGGAGACCCGCCGGGGCCCAGACCGTGGGAGCTGGTCGATCACGTGGACCGTGATCGGGCCGGCGAAGGACTACACGATGGTCACGCGGCTGGATTGAGCACCTGGTGCCCTGGTGGGCGCCACATCCGCACCATCTCGGTACGATCACGGGCGTGACCCTCGAACTCCTACCCGCCGTCGACGTCGCCGAAGGACAGGCCGTCCGCCTGGTCCAGGGCGAGCTCGGCAGCGAGACCTCCTACGGTTCCCCCCTCGACGCCGCGCTGCAGTGGCAGGCCGACGGGGCCGAGTGGATCCACCTCGTGGATCTGGACGCCGCCTTCGGGAAGGGCTCGAACCGCGATCTGCTCGCCGAGGTCGTGGGGCGCCTCGACGTCCTGGTCGAGCTGTCCGGCGGCATCCGCGACGACGCGTCGCTCGCGGCGGCTCTCGCAACCGGCTGCCGGCGGGTCAACCTCGGCACCGCCGCCCTGGAGAACCCCCAGTGGTGCGCCCAGGTCGTCGCCGAGCACGGCGACCGCATCGCCGTCGGTCTGGACGTCCGGGGCACCACGTTGGCCGCACGCGGCTGGACCGAGGAGGGCGGCGACCTGTTCGACGTGCTCGAGCGCCTCGAACGCGACGGCTGCGACCGCTACGTGGTCACCGACGTGACCAAGGACGGCACCCTGACCGGACCGAACCTGGACCTGTTGCGCCAGGTGTGCGCACGGACCGAGAAGCCGGTCGTCGCCTCCGGTGGCGTCTCCAGCCTCGAGGACCTGCGCGCCATCGCCGCCCTGACCGACATCGGCGTCGAGGGAGCCATCGTCGGCAAGGCGCTCTACGCCGGTGCGTTCACCCTCCCCGAAGCCCTCGCCGCGGTTGCTGGGACCTGAGTCCGATGTCTGGCGGCGAGGTGTGGGCGCGATTCGCCGCTGATCCGCGCGACCCCGCTGCTGCCGATCTGCGGGCTGCCGACTCCGATCGCGACGTGGTGCTGGACGTGCTGCGCGACGCCTTCGCCGACGGGCGCCTCACCCGGGCCGAGTACGACGACCGGGTGGATGCGGGGCTGAACATCCGCGTCCTGGGCGGTGTCGCCCCGGTCATCGGCGACCTGGTCCTGCAGGCCGGGACGAGCAGGCGCCGGGCGACCGGTGATCTGCACGACCAGGCCGTCACGAAGTACCGGCGCGATCTACGAGACGCCCGGAACGGATGGTTGTTCGTCTCCGGCACCACCGTCGCGGTGTGGGGTGCCACCAGTGTCGCGGGCGGAGGAGCGTACTTCTTCTGGCCGATCTTCCCCGTGATCGGTGTGGGCATCGGCTGGTTCTCCATGCGGCTGAACGCCGAGTCGCGCATCGAGGACACCGAGGAGAAGCTGGTCGAGAAAGCCCGTCGTCGCGGCCAGATCGGGAAGTAGCAGAGGTCAGCAGCCGTCGCGGATGAGATCCGGCCGGTTGAACTTCGTCGCCTCGGCGAGGGTCACCTCGAACGCCGGGTCGTCGACGACCTGCTCGACCGACGTCGCGTCGCCCAGCAGGAAGCCGAGCCAGTTGTTGCCGTCCTGGACGAAGACGCCGACCTGCCCGTACCCCGCCTGCTGGGGTGCGCTGAGGTCACCGCCGTAGCTCTCGACCAGCTCGCCGAGGGTGGAGCCGACACCGAGGTCCTCGGTCGTCCGCGGACCGTCGGCCGCATCGACACCGAGCGCGACGATGGCGTCGTCGTCGCCGGTCAGGACATCGGCACCGTCGTACTGCTTCTTCCACGTCAGGACGCGTTCGCAGCCCTCGACGACCGCAGGATCGGCGTCGAACAGCCCGGTGGAGAGCGCGGCATCCCGGTCCATGCCCACCGTTGCCGCACCGATGCGGCCGGGAGCGAGCTCCAGATCGGCGGACGACCGAGCGGTGCTGGGCGAGGGGGACGGTGCCGTCGACGACTTCGACGACTTCGGCGGCTCAGGCGATGGCCGCGCGGAGTCCGCGTCGCATGCGGCCACCGACGCGAGGAGCACCACCGACAGCACCGTAGAGGTGCGCAGCGCACGAAGTCTCATGCCATCACGGTAACCCGCGTCCGACCGGTGTGGACAGGCTCGGCGAGCCGGTGTCGA
>JBBSRN010000038.1:0-14089 GCA_038242985.1 Propionibacteriales bacterium
GTGTCGGCGGTCGTGCACTACGGGGTCGTGGGCCCGGTGGTGGTCGAGTTGTTCGGCGGGGTCTACTACTGGGGGCCCAAGCTGACCGGCCGGATGCTGGATGAGAAGCTGGGCAAGATCCACTTCTGGCTGCTGTTCGTGGGGTTCCACCTGACGTTCCTGGTCCAGCACTGGCTCGGTGTCGAAGGCTTCCCGCGTCGTTATGCCGACTACGGGCCCAATGACGGATTCACCACCTTGAACGAGATCAGCTCGGTCGGAGCGTTCCTGTTGGGCGCCTCGACGTTGCCGTTCCTGTACAACGTGTGGGTCTCGCGCAAGGGACCCCTGGTCGGCCTGGACGATCCGTGGGGCTGGGGCCGCTCGCTGGAGTGGGCCACCAGCTCACCGCCGCCGCGGCACAACTTCTTGTCGCTGCCGCGCATCCGCTCGGAGAGCCCGGCCTTCGACCTGCACCACCCCGAGATCGCCGAGCTCGAGCTCGCCTACAACCCCGGTGAGGGCTCGTTCCTGGCCGACGCCCCGGACGTCAACGGCAAGCATCAAGCCACCGGCGAATCGAAGAATCCGGACACGAATCATCGAGAGCACTGAGTCATGGAGAGCACTGAGTCATGGAGAACACTGAGTCATGAAGGCTGAAACCTGGACCATCTTGGGCGTCGGGATCTTCTTCGCCGTGCTGGCGCCGATCTACTGGCTGCTCAGCGGCGACTGGACCGGTTCGACGGCTCTGCTCATGACCTTCCTGCTCTGCGCACTGCTGAGCTTCTACCTCGGTGTGGTGGCCAGGCAGATCCCTGACCGTCCCGAGGATCGCAGCGATGGCGAGATCGCCGACGGCGCCGGCGAGCTCGGCTTCTTCCCGCCATTCAGCTGGTGGCCGCTGTTCTGTGCCGGTGGCCTGGCAGTGGTCGTGGTGGGCGTCGTGATCGGCTGGTGGCTGTTCATCATCGGTGCCGGCATCCTCGCGGTCATGGTCGTGGGATGGATCTTCGAGTACTACCGCGGCGTCCACGCGCACTGAGCGCTTGGCGCGCCACGGGCGCACTGAGCGCTTCGGCGCGAAACCCTCAGGGCCCCCACCTACACTGAACGAGTGCTGATCCGAACTTCCTCGCGTCCTGTGCGCGCCAGTGTGGCGTTGACGCTGAGTGCCCTTGTCCTCGGCGGGTGCACCGCCACCGGCGTCACTGACGTTGCTGCGCGCGACGAGCAGCCGAAGAAGTCGGTCGCCCTGTCGGCCAACGTCAAGGACAAGGCCACCGAGGTCGGTGTCGACACGATCGTGACGGTTGCTGCCGAGCACGGCGAGGTGCTGAGCGCCGAGCTGCGCAGCAAGGACGGCAAGGACACCGTGTCCGGCCGCACCAGTGATGGCAGCTGGGTGGCGGACGGCCGACTCGAGCCGGGCACTACCTACCAGCTCCAGGCCGCCGGTTCGGGCGAGGACGGGCAGGAACGAACGATCGCCGCCTCGTTCACCACCGAGCAGCTCACGCTCGCCCAGCAGACCTACCCGGCGATTGCTCCGCTGGCCGGCGAGACCGTCGGTGTGGGCATGCCGGTCATCGTCACCTTCGACATTCCGGTCAAGGACAAGGCGCTGTTCGAGCGCAACATGCACGTCTCCTCGTCCGCGGACGTCGAAGGATCGTGGTCCTGGTTGAGCGATCGCGAGGTGCACTACCGGCCCAAGGAGTACTGGCCGGCCAAGACCAAGGTCAAGGTCTCGCTCAAGCTCAACGGGGTGCCCGCAGGCGACGGCATCTACGGCCAGCAGGACCAGGACATCGACTTCACGATCGGACGCAAGGCGGTCAGCGTGGTGAACGTCGCCAAGCACACACTGACTTTCAAGGTCGATGACAAGAAGGTCCGTTCCGTCCCCGTCTCCACCGGTGACAGCGCGCACCGCACCCGCGAGGGCGTCAAGGTCGTCATGGAGAAGTTCTCCTCCATCGACATGGACGCCGCGTCGACCGGCGTGGATTCAGAAGATCCGGGCTACTACAACATCTCGGACGTCCGCTGGGCCATGCGGGTGACGAACTCCGGGGAGTTCCTGCACGCTGCGCCGTGGTCGGTGGGCTCGCAGGGTTCGGCCAACGTCAGCCACGGCTGTACTGGCATGAGCACGGCCGACGCAGGGTGGCTCTACAAGCAGAACCGGCGCGGCGACATCGTCAAGTTCACTCACAGCCCGCGCGGCCTCGAGGACAACAACGGTTGGACGGACTGGAACGAGTCATGGGCCGCGTGGCAGAAGGGCTCGGCTCTGTACCGGGCCCCGGCCGACACGCCCCCCAGCACCACCCCGACGCCGTCCTCTGCCCCGGCCTGAGCCCGCCCCCGCCTGGCGGGAGCGGTGACTTGCTCGGCCTTCGGCCGGTTGGGCGGTGACTTACTAGGCCTTGGGGTGGGGGCGCGGTGACATACTCGGCCGTCAGGGCGGTGAGAGCCGAGTATGTCACCGCCCCCAACGCCAACTGGCCCGCCACCCTGGAAGGTGAACGGGCCAGCTGGTCTGACCTGCGTCAGTGGACGCGGTGTCTGACCTGCGTCAGTGGACGCGGTGTCTGACCTGCGTCAGTGGACGCGGTGTCTGACCTGCGTCAGTGGACGCGGGGGATACCGGTCTCCGACACTCCCTGGAAGTCCTCGCCGAGGGCGACCGGGTGGCCGTCGTGGTCGGACAGGTGCTCGAGGGCGTGATCGACGTCCTCGACGGTCGGCTTGTCGACCGTGCCGTCGTAGTAGAACCGCTGAGCCCACGCTCGTGCCCGGGCCGCTCGTGATCCCGGTGCAGGCACGCCGTTCTCGTCGTACTCCACGGGAGCTTCGAGCACCGGGAGTCGATCATGCGTGGTCAGTGTGAACTGATCGTTCACCGGCAGGGGAGCGTGACGCTCGGAGTAGCTGCCGTCGACCGAACGCTCCAGGACACCGGTCTCGTAGCCGTGCAGGATCGAGTTCGCGTCAGCGCGCTGCAGACCGATGCAGATGCGCTTGGTGATCATGAACGCGAGCACGGGCAGCACGAAGATGCCGATGCGCACGAACCACGTGATCGTGTAGATGTCCAGACTGAACTTGGTGGCGATGATGTCGTTGCCACCGCCGATCCAGAACACTCCGTACATCGTCATCCCGGCCACACCGAAGGCGGTGCGGACCGGCGCGTTGCGGGGACGCTCCAGCAGGTGGTGCTCAGCCTGGTCGCCGGTGATCCACCGCTCGACGAACGGCCATGCCCCGAGGGCGCCGAACATGAGGCCCAGCAGCATGACGCCGGGGATGAAGACGTTCCAGCTCCAGGTGTAGTTGAAGAAGGTGGTCTCCCAGTTGGGCATGACGCGCACAGCGCCCTCGACGAAGCCCATGTACCAGTCCGGCTGCGAACCGGCGGTGACCTCGCTGGGGTTGTACGGGCCGTAGACCCACACCGGGTTGATCTCCAGGAACGCGCCCATCAGAGCGGTGAAGCCGAAGACGATGAAGAAGAACCCGCCGGCCTTGGCCGCGTACACCGGCAGCATCGGGTAGCCGACGACGTTGTCCTCGGTGCGTCCGGGCCCAGGCCACTGCGTGTGCTTGTGGAAGACCAAGAGCAGCATGTGCGCGCCGATCAGGCCCAGCAGCAGGGCCGGGATGAGCAGGATGTGCGCCATGTAGAGGCGGGGGATGATCTCGTTGCCCGGGAACTCGCCGCCGAAGATGAAGAACTCCAGGTAGGAGCCGACGATCGGGATCGAGCGCATCAGACCGTCGACGAACCGCAGGCCCGTGCCGGACAGGAGATCGTCGGGCAGTGAGTACCCGGCGAAGCCCTCGATGATGCCGAGGGTCAGCAGACCGAGCCCGATCAGCCAGTTGACCTCACGGGGCTTGCGGTACGCGCCGGTGAAGAACACGCGAAGCATGTGCACGATCATCGCCGCGACGAACAGGGCAGCGGACCAGTGGTGGATCTGACGAATCAGGAGACCGCCGCGGATCTCGAACGAGATCTTCAGGGTGGACTGGAACGCCTGGCTCATCTCGAGGCCGTTCAGCGGCGTGTACGGTCCGGCGTACTCGATCTCGGACATGCTCGGCTGGTACCAGAACGTGAGGAACACGCCGGTGACCAGCAGCACGACGAAGCTCCAGAGGGCGATCTCGCCCAGCATGAAGGACCAGTGATCAGGGAAGACCTTGCGCAGGTTCTTCTTGGCCAGTCCGGCCAGGCCCAGTCGATCGTCCAGCCAGCCGACCGGCCCCGCAGCCTTCTTGCCCAGCGGGGTGTTCTCGACTGCCACGTACTCCGGTGTCGCTGTCATGATTTCTCAGCCAACTTCTTTTGGTCTCGAGCGAGCTCGGGATAGCTCGGCGCGACGATCTCTGGGAAATCGCTCACTGCAATCAAGTATCCCTCAGAATCGAGCGCGAGGGGCAGTTGCGGAAGTGGCCGGTATGCCGGGCCGAAAATGACCTTGCCGTTGTCGGCGAGGTCGAACGTCGACTGGTGGCAGGGACACAGCAGGTGGTGCGTCTGCTGCTCCCACAAGCTGATCGGGCAGCCCACGTGCGTACAGATCTTGGAGTAGCACAAGATCCCGTCGATGCCCCAGTTCTCCCGGCCCTTGGCCGCACGGATGGCTTCGGGGCGCATGCGGACGACGATGACCGCGGCCTTGGACTTGGCCTGCAACAGCTCGGTCCCCTCGTACACGCGGTTGCCTTCGCTGTCCTCCTCGAAGAACACGGCCGGCTCGCCATTGACCAGCTGACCGACCTGGAGGTCCGACGGCTTGAGCGGCATGCCGGAGACGTCGTTGACGACGCGCATGCCCTTCTTCCAGACCGTGACGCGCTGATCCTTGGGCAGAGGGCCCAGATCGCGCAGCAGGAACACTGCCGGCAGGCCCAACGCGCCGAGCGCCGTGAGCAGGCTGTTGCGGATCATGGGGCGCCGGCCGATGCCGGACTCCTCCAGACCTGCGTTGATGTCGCCCAGCACCTCGGCCCGGTCCTCATCCGATGACCGGGCGGGATGGCGCATCTCGATGATCTCGTGGTCGCCCATGAGCTTCTTGGCCCACTGGATGATGCCCACGCCGATCAGCAGCAGCGCTGTGCCCAGGGTGAAGCCGAAGCCGACGTTCTGCGCCGACCAGCCGAGGAACGTCGTGTCGGCGTCGACCGTCACGTAGATGACACAGAAGCCGACGAACAGCAGCGCAGCGGCGAGGAACATCGCCGAGATCTGTCGTTCCGTGCGGCGCGCCTGCGACTCGTCGACATCCTGCGGGCGGTACTGGTGCTCCGGCAGGCCCGGATCACCGATCGGCTCCCGCCTCTGGATCTCGCGCGACTCGTCGCGGGGTTCGATCTCGTCGCTCATCGCGCCGCCTCCGTCGGGAAGAAACAATACGTCGGCGTCGCGTTGAGGATCACCGGATGGTTCGCTCGCTGGCGCTCGCTCATCGCTTCTTCACCCGCGCTCCGTGTGCGCCGATCCAGATCGCGAAGCCGGCCAGCCCGCCGATCCCGATGATCCAGGCGAACACGCCGTCGACCACGGGGCCGAGGCCACCGCCGCCGATGCCGCCGTAGCCAGGCTGGTCGTTGAGCTTCTGGACGTAGGCGATGACGTTGCGCTTGTCCTCGGGCGTGATGACCTCGTCGGAGAAGACCGGCATCTGCTGGGGCCCGGTGATCATGGCCTCTGCCGTGTGCTTGGCACTGACGTCGCGAATGTCGGGGGCGTACTTGCCGCCCGGGAGCGCGCCGCCGGCACCGACGGAGTTGTGGCACGCGGTGCAGTTGGTGCGGAAGATCTCACCGCCCTCGCGGATGTCCGACACCGATGCCTTGCTGGTGTCGGTGTACTCCTTGCCGGGAATGGCCGGACCGGGAGCCAACGAGGCGACGAATGCCGACAGCTCGCGGATCTCCTTGGCGGAGTACTCCACGTCCTTGCGCGGCGCCTGCTGTGCGGCCTGGGCCATGGGCATGCGCCCCGTGCCGACCTGGAAGTCCACCGCGGCAGCGCCGACACCCACGAGCGCAGGGCCGTAGTTGTTCCCGCGCGTCGTCTCGATGCCCTCGGCGTTCGTGCCGTGGCAGCTGGCGCAGCCGATCTCGAACAGCTGGCGCCCGGCTTCGACGTCACGCGACGTGATCGTCTCCGCGGTGGCTGGCTTGGGCGCGAGCGCGGCGTACATGCCGCCCGCGACGACAAGCCCGGTCAAAAGAACCACTAGTCCGGCAAGTGGATGCCGGCGCCTGGTCGACAGTTTCCGCACCAGAACCTCATTCCTGATTTGAACCCAGAAGGTGTATCCAGAGTACCTGTGCAGATGCCATCGTGTGGTGGTGAGGTGACCCTTGTATCGGGACCTCCACGACGGGTCACTGGATCAGGTAGATGGCAGCGAACAGGCCGACCCAGACGATGTCGACGAAGTGCCAGTAGTACGACACCACGATGGCGCTGATGGCCTGTTCGTGGGTGAACTTGCGAGCGGCGAACGTGCGGCCGATGACCAGCAGGAACGCGAGCAGTCCGCCGATCACGTGCAATCCGTGGAACCCGGTGGCGAGGTAGAACAGGCTGCCGTAGGGCGAGCTCGGGATCGTGACGTTCTCACGAACCAGCTCGGCGTACTCGAAGGCCTGACCACCGATGAAGATGGAGCCCATCACGTAGGTGAGGACGAACCACTCGCGCATGCCCCACCGGGTGATCTGCAGGAGGGTGCCGCTACGTCCGGCCTTGCCGCGCTCGGCGGCGAAGACGCCGTACTGGCAGGTGACCGAGGACATCACGAGAATGGTGGTGTTCGCGAACGCGAACGGGACGTTCAGCTTGGCGGTCTCAAGCGCCCACAGGTCCGGCGAGATGTTGCGAATCGTGAAGTACGCGGCGAACAAGCCCGCGAAGAACATCAGCTCGCTGGACAGCCAGACGATCGTGCCGACGGTGACCGCCGACGGGCGGCCCTCGGTGCCGTGCAACCGGGACGCAGGAATCGAAGAAGTAGTCGCCACAGGTTCATTATGTACGATCGATCCGTGAACGCTCACCAGCCCCTGCGTGTCCTCATCTACAGCGACAACCGTGACGTGCGCGCTGCGGTGATTGCAGCGCTCGGCAAGCACCCGCATCCCGATCTTCCGGAGTTCCAGTTCGTCGAGTGCGCCACCGAGCCGGCGGTGTGGCAACACCTCGACGCGACTCGTGTCGGCGAGCGCGTCGACATCGCGATCCTGGACGGCGAGACCGCCCCGGCCGGCGGCCTCGGCGTGGCCCGTCAGATGAAGGACGAGATCTACCAGGCTCCGCCGACCCTGGTGCTCACCGGACGGCCGCAGGACGCCTGGCTCGCCACCTGGTCGCGCGCCGAGGCAGCGTTGCCGCACCCGATCGAGCCGATCCGCCTCGCCGAGGTCGTCATCGACCTCGCGCGCGGCGTCCTGCAGTCCGCCTGATCGCGGTCCAGGCAGTGAACCCCACCTGGGCGGACGTCCTGACCGCGCTGGTCCAACGGCAGGACCTCGACACGCCGACGACCCAGTGGGCGATGGACACGATCCTCGCCGGGGAGGCCACCTCGGCGCAGATCGCCGCGTTCGCGGTCGCGCTGCGCTCCAAGGGTGAGACGCAGGCCGAGCTGCAGGGCCTGGTCGACGCCATGCTGGGTCGCGCCCACCTGCTGACCGTCGACGAGCGGGTGGTCGACATCGTCGGCACCGGCGGCGACCGTGCCAAGACGGTCAACATCTCCTCGATGGCAGCCGTCGTCACCGCCGGCGCCGGGGTCGGTGTCATCAAGCACGGGAACCGCGCCGCCTCGAGCGCCAGCGGTACCGCAGATGTCTTCGAGGTGCTCGGCATCGCGCTCGACGTGCCGGCCGAGCGGGTGCTGCAGGTGTACCGCAGCGCCGCGATCACCTTGTGCTTCGCGCCGCTGTTCCACGCCTCGATGCGGTACGCCGGACCGACGCGTGGTGAGCTCGCCATCCCGACGTTCTTCAACTTCCTCGGACCACTCACCAACCCGGCGCAACCGGCCGCGTCGGCGATCGGATGCTTCGATCCGACGATGGCGCCGCTGATGGCCGGGGTGCTCGCTGATCGGGGAGCGGACGCCTTCGTCTTCCGCGGCGACGACGGACTCGACGAGCTGACCACCACGACGACGTCGCAGGTCTGGGTCGTCGCAGGCGGAGAGGTCGAGAAGATGGTGCTCGACCCGCGCGAGGTCGGCCTCTCGCTCGGCTCCGCGGACGATCTTCGGGGCGGTGATCCCGTCTTCAACGCACACGTGTTCCGTCAGGTGGTCCAGGGCGAGGCGTCCCCGGTGCGCGATGCGGTCCTGCTCAACGCCGGGGCGGCCATCGCGGCCCACACCGGTGGCGGCGGCGACATGGTCACCCGTATCGCCGCCGGGATGGAACGGGCGGCGACCTCGATCGACTCCGGTGCGGCGTCAGCGACCCTGCAGCGGTGGGCCGAGGCCACCCAGGCGGCGCGCGGCTGACCTGCAGCCAGCAGGACGTTCAGGTGCTGAACGCTCAGATGCCGATGCTGAAGGCGTCCTCGAGATCGTGGCGACTGTAGGCGCGGTAGGCGATCTGGGTCTGTGTGGAGACCACGCCCTCGACCCGGTTGATCTGATCGGCCACCACGGCGGCGACAGCATCGATCTCGGTCACGCGCACCATGGCGACGAGATCGAGCTCGCCGGTGACGGAGTAGACCTCGCTGACACCGTCGATGTCGGCGATCTTGGCGGCGGTGTCGGAGAGCTCGGCGACTTCGGCCTGGATGAAGACGATCGCGGTGATCATGGGGTCACCCTAGTGCGTGGGGCAACAGATCGCGGCGCGCTGACTCCAGCTCGACGAATGGTGCCAGGTGCCGCGCGCTGCCGGCCAGGGGCGACTGCCAGGCTCCCCGGACCAGGCGAATCCCGGGGGTGGCCAGCCAGCGCAGGAGCAGCTCGGTCTCCTCGTGCGTGGCTGCCGGGGTGGGTCCGAAGCCGGGCGTGACCGTCTCGGCAGTGGCCAGGAGCGCCTCCACCCACCCCACCGGGTGGGTGCCGTGCGGCATGACACCGGCAGCCGCCAACCTGCCGTGGCGGAAGGCGTGGATCTCCCAGCCCTCGGCGTGCGGCGCCGCTGCGACCAGCTCGGGCAACGAGGTCAGCTCGCGCAGTCGCTGCGTGCGGTGGGCCGCGCGCAGGAAACCGCCGAGCCGGTCGCGCCACCGGGCCGCGTCCTCGAACTGCTCGGTTCGGGCTAGATCGACCATCCGGGTGCGGATCGCGTCGACGAGGTGAGCCGGGTCGCCGGTGAGCGCGACACGCACCCGATCGACCTCGAGACCGTAGACCTCCGGATCCGACGAGCCGTCGCAGGGGGAGAGGCAATGGCCCATCTGGGCCAGCACGCAGGCTGTGCCTCGCGGACGGCGGGCGAGACGAGGCGTGCACTGCCGGATGCGGAACGTGTCGTGCAGGGCCGCCAGTGCGGACTCCGCGCCGGCCCGGCGGCCGAACGGCCCGATGTAGTCGGCGTCGTCGTCGAGCACCTGCCGCACGATGGACAGACGCGGCCAGGGCTCACGGGTCAGCTTGATCCAGCTGACGCGTTCGGGGAACTTCGAACGGCGGTTGTACGCCGGGCGGTGGCGCGCGATCAGACGCAGCTCGCGGACCTGTGCCTCCAGAGCGGTGGCGCACACCACCGCCTCGATCCGCTGGGCGAGGGCCACCATCTCGCCCATGCGGGTGCGGCTCTCGGATCGGGTGAAGTAGGACCGCACCCGGGTGCGCAGGCGTCGCGACGTGCCGACGTAGAGCACGTCGTCGCGGGCGTCGCGGAACAGGTAGACGCCCGGTCGATCGGGCAGGTGGTCGGCGAGGTGACGCTTGCGGCGCTGCTCGCTGGTGACCTTGGACGTGAACGTGGACACCTCCTCGACGGTGGTGACGCCCAGTGAGCCGAGCCGTTCGAACAGGGCGTGCAGCACGTCGACCGTGGCGCGCGCATCGGACAACGCGCGGTGGTTCGGGGTGGTGGTGGCGCCGAACCGGGCCGCCAACGTGGACAGCTTGACGTTGGGGACCTCGTCGCGGGTCAGTGCCTGTCGGGCAATGACCGCGGTGTCGAGCACGTCGAAGCCCGGCCACTGGATTTGCAGGCCACGCGCGGCGTGCTTGAGGAAGCCGATGTCGAACGGTGCGTTGTGGGCGACGAGCACCATGCCACGAGAGAACTCCAGAAAGCTGGGCAGCACGGCGGCGATCCGAGGGGCCTCGATGACCATCTGGTTCGTGATGCCGGTGAGCACCGTGATGAACGCGGGGATGGCCTCGTCCGGATTCACCAGCGACTGGAACTCCCCGATGACCTCACCACCACGCACGGCGACGGCGCCGATCTCGGTGATCTTCGATCCGCGGGCGGCAGAACCACCCGTGGTCTCCAGGTCGACCACGCAGAAGGTCGTGTCGGACAGCGCTCGACCGAGGTCGTCGAAGCCCATCTGGTCGAATGCCGCCTGGTCGCCCTTCACGGGACCGAGCGTAGGCAACGGGTCGGACAGTCCGGTTCCCCCCGGATCGGCGCACCGGTGCGACGGCGGCGGTCGTGAATTTTGTCGGTGCGGGTCCCTAACGTGCACCACGCACCGCACATCCCAAGAGAAAGGTGCGCCAGATGTTTGATTCCTCTGCTGGTGATTCCGTCCACGTCGACTGTGACAGCTGCATCGTCCGCGGCCCCACGGCATGCGGCGACTGCCTGGTCACCGTGCTGCTCGGTGCTCCGCCCGCCGGGGTCGACATCGATTCGGACGAGCAGGTGGCGCTGGAGGTGCTGGCCCGGGCCGGGGTGGTCCCGCCCCTGCGCCTGGTCAGAGCGATCACGCCCGACCCTGACATCCTGGCGGGTTGATGCGACACGACATCGATGAACGCTCGTAGGTGGTTGCCCGTCCACCAGGGCCCCCGTACAGTGGCGCTCGTGCGTCCGGCGATCATCGCCCCCAGGTGGTGACGGCCGCACCGTCGAGTCGCCGCCAGCTGTGGGGAAGACAGTTGAGGCGAGCCGGGGAACCATGTGTGTGGGGTGAATCGCGTGCTGTGCACGCGTAGGGCAGACCTTGGCCCGAATCCGTCAGCTCACCCGGTAGGCGTCGAGGATCAAGGAGCAACCGCGTGCGACTGACGCGATCGAACGCCCGCCGAGCCATGCCCGCACTCGCCCTTGCGCTGGGCGTCTCACTCATCACGATGCCGTCGGCGCAGGCCGCTCCCGACGTCACCGTCAAGGGCGTCGAAGCCGCGTTCCACGAGGCCGAGGCCATGAACGAGCAGGTCAACCAGCTCGGTGAGGACATCAAGAAGACGTCCAAGCAGATCGACGACCTGAGCTCGGAGATCACCGACCAGACCGCCGTCTTCAACACCCAGCGCGAAGCGCTCAGCACCACGATCGTCCAGCAGCAGATGGACGCTCCGCTCGGCACCACCGCGAGCCTGCTGGGCAGCGGCGATCCTGAGACGTTCATCGACGGACTCGGCGCAGTGCAGGCGCTCAACTCCACCCGCACCGACGCGCTCGACTCCTTCGTCCAGGTGAGCAACCAGCTGAAGAATCGCCAGACCCAGCTTGACGACCGCCGTGCATCGATGCGGGCGGACCAGAAGGACGTAGCCGCGAAGCAGGCCGAGATCCAGACCAAGTACGAAGCAGCGAAGGCCGACCTGGCTCGTCTGACAGCCGCCCAGAAGGCGTCGTTGGACGCTCCTGCCCCTGCTGCAGACACCAAGACCGACGCTGACGCTGACGCCGACGTCAAGGTGCCCGCCAGCGGTCGGGCCAAGGCTGCCGTCGACTTCGCCCTCGCCCAGATCGGCGATCCCTACGTCTACGGCGGGACCGGCCCGAACAGCTGGGACTGCTCCGGTCTGGTGATGAAGGCTTGGGCCGCTGCCGGCGTGTCCGTGCCGCGTGTCGTCGGTCCGCAGATGTCTGCCGCCAAGCGCATTCCGATGGGCCAGCTGCAACCCGGCGACATCGTGGCCTACGGGGACATGTCGCACGACGGCCTCTACCTGGGCAACGGTCGCGTCGTGCACGCGCCGCGTCCGGGCAAGAGCGTGGAGATCACCAGCCTGAGCGGCTTCTCGGTCGCAGGCCGCGTCGGCTGACGATCACCGGTGCCTGACCGCGGGGCGCGGTGGTCGCCGAACGTGGCGGCACTGCTGGTCCTTGCGGCACTCGGGATCGGCCTGCTGCTGTGGCAGCGTCCGTGGAGCGGCGAGTCCCCGTCGACATCCGCAGGCGTCCCCACCGACGCGGGTGCTGCCCTGACCGCACAATTCGCGGCCCTGTCGGCAGCCACCTCCGAGCGAGACTTCGCGCGGGCCGCCGGATCGGGACCGACCGCGGCGGTATTCGCCGAAGCGGCGTGGCAGGCGCGCGTCACCGTGGGTGCCGAGGATGTGACGTTCCGCTACGTCTCGGGCGGGGACACCGCGGAGTTCGACAACGGTGACACCCGAGCGCGGGTCGAGATCGGCTGGGACCGAAGCGGCGACGCGGGACGCTCCGGCGTTGTCGAGATGCGGATGCGTCCTCGCGACGACGGGACGTTCGACATCGTGTCGGCCGGGATCGGTTCTGGACAGCTGCCGGTCTGGTTGGCCGGCGCGGTGACGGTCGATCAAAGCGGCGAGGTCGACGTGGTGCGCGTCGGTGGCGGAGACGCAGACGTCGACGTCGAGCAGTTGGCGGCTGAGGCCCGTCGCGCCGTGGTCGCACTCGTGCCGGGCACGTCCTCGCGCCGGCTCACGGTGGTCTCGGCCCCGTCGGCGGAGGTCGCGGGCGCGTTGCTGGGTCAGCGCGGCGACACGGTCCGACAGATCGCTGCGGTGTCGACGACGTTCGACGGACGTCACGGAGACGTGACCGGCCCGGTGGTGGTGCTCAACCCCGCGGTCTTCGACGCCATGGACGCGCGAGCCGCCCAGGTGGTCATGTCCCACGAAGCCACCCACGTCCTGACCCGCGCTGTCGGGACGCGCGCCGAGACGTGGGTCGTCGAAGGCTTCGCGGACTTCGTGGCCCTGCACGACGACACCGCCCCGCTGTCGGTCAGCGCCGGCCAGGTGCTGGCCCAGGTGCGCGCCGACGGACCGCCGGTCGCGTTGCCGACGGCCGCTGACTTCGACGGATCGGCGTACGGCCTCGGCGCGGTGTACGAATCGGCGTGGATGGCCTTTCGGATGCTGGGCCAGCAGCACGGCGACGCGGACATCCTGCAGTTCTACCGCTCGGTGCTGGCCGGACGCCCGGTCGACGATGCCGGCACTGCGGCCTTCGGTCTGACCACGGACCAGATCACCGCTCGGTGGCGTGACTACCTGACGAAGAGCGCCTCGACGGTGTCGTGAAGATCGCGCAGCACCGCATGGCGCTTGACCTTGAACGACGGCGTCAGGTAGTCGTTCTCCTCGGTCCAGTCCTCGGGCAGGATGACGAACTTGCGGATGGACTCCGCCTGCGACACTTGCTTGTTGGCGTCGTCGACGGCGTGCTGCACCTGTGTCTGGAGCTCAGGATCGGTCAGGTCGCCGGTCCAGACCTCGTCATCGATCGTGACGAGAGCGGCGACGAAGGGCTTGCCGTCACCGACGACCAGGCACTGACTGACCACGGGATGGGCCCGGACCCGGTCCTCCAGGACGGCCGGTGCCACGTTCTTGCCGCCGGCGGTGACGATGATCTCCTTCTTGCGTCCGGTGACGCGGACATAGCCGTCGGCATCGATCTCGCCGAGGTCGCCGGTGGAGAACCAGCCGTCGGCGGTCATGATCTCGGCGGTCGCTTCGTCGTTGTTCCAGTACCCGTCGAAGACCTGGGGACCACGGAACTGCAGCTCGCCGTCGGTGGCGGTGCGCACCTCGGTGAGCGGGAACGGTCGACCGACCGTGCCGACGCGCTGGGCCAACGGCGTGTTGACGCACAACGCGGCCGTGGTCTCGGTCAGTCCGTAGCCCTCGAGCACCGTGACACCGATGCCCCGATAGAA
>JBBSRN010000039.1:0-13941 GCA_038242985.1 Propionibacteriales bacterium
ATGCCACCCCTTCGCAGGGCCAGCATGAGGCCGGTGACCGGAGTGACCCCCAGATTGCCGGCGACCATGGCCAGGGAGGACGCGGTGTCGGTGACCTCGTGCTCCACGAGCGGCTCGAAGCCAGCACGGCGGCACGCCTGTCGGATCGCCAGACCGTACTGCGTGTGGGCCGGCGGAAGGACCCATCCGTCCTCAGCGAAGTGCTCGAGCGGCACCGGGCCGGTCACTGACGGCCGGTGCGTGGACATCGCGATGAGGAAACGTTCGCTGCGCAGCGGTTGGAGCTCGACGGTCGGTCGTCGGGGGATGGGCGCATCGGAGTAGTCGACGCCGAAGGCCACGTGGACGGTGCCGGCCTCCACGGCTGAGGTCGCATCGTCCACGTCGACCTCGATCGTGCGGATGGTCAGGCCGTGGTGGCGTTCCTGCAGCTGTTGGAGTGCGGGCGGCAACAGCTCGGCTGCGGCAGTGCCGAACACGCCGATGCGAACGCTCGCCACCAGCGGGCGGTCCGGCGCCCGGAGCGCGTCCTGCGCTTCCTTCTCCAGCGCCAGGATGCGTCCGGCGTACTCGAAGAGGACGAGGCCGGCATCGGTCAGCCGGACGCGACGGCCCACGTGCTCGAACAGATCGATCTTCACCGATCTCTCCAACGCAGCCATCTGCTGCGACACCGCACCGGTCGTGTAGCCGAGTGCCGCGGCGGCGGCGGTCATGCTCCCCAGCAGATGGACGGCCTCGAGCGTGCGCAGCTTGGCGGAGTCCAAGTTCATATAGCAATACTAAACGGTTTCCCATCGAAGCTGTCGATAGTGCAGAAAGACGATCCGGGGCAGGATCAGGTGAGACGTGGACCACGTTCGATGATGAGGGGCTCATGGTGCGATCGGGCAAGGAACTACCCAGCCAGGCTTCTGTGGTCATCATCGGCGGAGGCGTGATGGGCGTCAGCATCGCCTACCAGCTGGCGCGCAGCGGGGTCAGCGACGTCGTGCTGCTGGAGAAGGGTGCGCTCGGCGAAGGATCGACCTGCAAGGCCGCCGGTGGCGTGCGGGCCCAGTTCTCCGACGAGCTGAACATCCAGATCGGGCAGCGAAGCCTCGAGGTCTTCGAGAACTTCGGCACGATCTTCGATCAGGAGATCGACCTGCACCAGGTCGGCTACCTGTTCCTGCTGGACACCCCGGACAGCGTCGAGGCCTTCGAGCGCAACGTCGCGCTGCAGAACTCGCTCGGCGTCTCGACGCGCATGATCAGCGTTGCCGAGGCCAAGGAGCTGTCGCCCTTCATCAACACCGACGGTCTGCTCGCGGCAGCGTATTCGGAGCGGGACGGGCACTGCACGCCCGAATCGGTCGTGCTGGGCTATGCGACCGCCGCGCGCCGGCTGGGGGCCTCGCTCATCACCGGTTGCGAGGTGACCGACATCCAGACCGTCGACGACCGGATCGTCGGTGTCGAGACCGCCGGCGGGGTGATCGCCACCGACACGGTCATCTGCGTCGCGGGGGCGTGGTCGGCGCGAATCGGTGCGCTGGTCGGCGTCGACCTGCCGGTCACCCCGGTGCGCCGGCAGATCCTGGTGACCGCGGACGTTCCCGACCTGCGGCCGTCGATGCCGTTCACGATCGACTTCTCCACGAGCTACTACTTCCACAACGAGGGTCGCGGACTGCTGCTGGGGATGTCCGACCCGGACGAGACCCCGGGCTTCAAGCTGTCGCGAGATGACGCCTGGCTGCCGCGGCTCGGCGACGCGATCGCGCACCGGACCCCCGACTTCGCCGACATCGGCATCGCCACCGGCTGGGCCGGACTCTACGAGATGACACCTGACCACAACGCCCTGATCGGCGAGGCGCCCGACGTCTCACGCTTCCTGTACGCCACCGGTTTCTCCGGTCACGGCTTCCTGATGGCTCCGGCGGTCGGCGAGATCGTCCGCGACCTGTACCTCGACACGGCACCGGAGCTGGATGTCAGCGCGCTGGACGCTCGCCGTTTCGCGGGATCTGAGATCCGCCCCGAGCTCAACATCGTCTGACCGACCAGCGCGACCAACCAAGGAGACTCTGATGACCCGTATACCCAGCACCCACATACCCAGTGCCCACATACCCAGTGCCCAGGACCTGATGGAACAGGCCCGCTCCGCCGCCGACCGTGTGGGCGTGGATCTCGACGCGGTGAAGGGCGACACGGCGACGTCCTCGCCGATCAACGGCGAGGAGCTGTTCTCGATCGGCTGGACCGATGCGGCCGAGGTCGATGCAGCGGTCGAGCGGGCCCAGGACGCCTTCGCCCAGTGGCGCAAGGTGCCGGCGCCACTGCGCGGCAACCTGGTGAACCGGCTCGGCCAGCTGTTGCGTGAGCACAAGAACGACATCGGCGACCTCATCAGCCTCGAGGTCGGCAAGGTCACGTCCGAGGCGCGCGGAGAAGTCCAGGAGATGATCGACATCTGTGACTTCGCGGTCGGTCTGTCCAGGCAGCTGTACGGGCGCACCATGCCGTCGGAACGGCCGGGGCACCGGTTGATGGAGACGTGGCACCCACTGGGAGTCGTCGGCGTGATCAGCGCGTTCAACGTCCCGGCCGCCGTGTGGTCGTGGAACACCGCCATCGCACTCGTGTGCGGCGATCCGGTCATCTGGAAGCCGTCGGAGGCAGCACCACTGACGGCTCTGGCCTGCGGCCGACTCCTCGACCAGGCCATCGCCGAGTCCGATGCTCCCCGCCACCTCAGCCAGATCATCATCGGCGGCCCGGAGGTCGGTCAGGCACTGGTGGATCACCCCGGGGTCGCGCTCGTCAGCGCCACCGGATCGACTCGCATGGGCCGGACCGTCGGTCCGCGGGTCGCGGATCGATTCGGTCGTTCGTTGCTCGAGCTGGGTGGCAACAATGCCGCGATCATCGCGCCGTCGGCCGACCTGGAGCTGGCCACTCGGGGCATCGTGTTCTCCGCAGCCGGGACCGCCGGTCAGCGCTGCACCACGATGCGTCGGGTCATCGCGCACGTCGACGTCATGGACGAGCTGGTCGATCGGGTCGCGAAGGCGTACGGACGCCTGCCCATCGGCAATCCCATGGTCGACGGCACCTTGGTCGGTCCACTGATCCATGGCGGTGCCTACTCGACGATGCAGACCGCACTTCGCGCTGCCGAGGCTCAAGGCGGCGAGCTGGTGGCTGGTGGCGGTCGGCGCTTCGAGGACGAGGCGGCGAACGCCTTCTACGCCGAGCCCGCGCTGGTGCGCATGGGGGAGCAGACCACGATCGTCCGCGAGGAGACGTTCGCGCCGATCGTGTACGTCATGCCCTACTCGGACTTCGACGAGGCGATCGCCCTCAACAACGGCGTCCCGCAGGGATTGTCCTCCAGCGTCTTCACCCGTGACCAGGGCGAGGCGGAGCGATTCGTGTCGGCCGAGGGTTCGGACTGCGGCATCATCAACGTCAACATCGGCACGTCCGGCGCAGAGATCGGTGGCGCCTTCGGTGGTGAGAAGGAGACCGGTGGCGGCCGGGAGTCCGGTTCGGACGCCTGGCGGAGCTACATGCGTCGTGCCACGAACACGATCAACTTCTCCGGCGAGCTGCCCCTCGCCCAGGGTGTCGACTTCACCGTCTGACACGACAGCACGAACTGTGGGGCCGCACCCGATGGTGCGGCCCCACAGTGCTGTCTTCCACAGCACTGTTCCCCACAGCACTGTTCCCCACAGCACTGTTCCCCACAGTGCTGTCTGCGCCGACGACTGCGGGCGGATCCACCCGACCGAGGTCGTGGTGGATCCGCCCGTCATGGACGTGCCCGGCCCTACTTGATCAGGCGCGGTGCTCCGGTGTCGGCGGCGCTGGCGTCCAGGCCGTTGTCGACCAAGATCTTGGCGAGCTCGCCGCTGGAGTGCAGATCGGCGATGTCGGCGTTGATCGCAGCCAGCAGCTTCTTGTTCGACAGGGGGACGGGGAACGAGGCCTGTGCGCCTTCCTGGGACGCGGCCACCTCCGGGTTGGAGCCGGCGACCTCGACCTTCAGGTCCTTGTTGTTGAACTTGCCTGAACCGAAGCTGTCGATGCCGACCTCGATGCGCCCGGCCTTGAGATCCTGGTTCATGTTGAGCGTGGTGGAGTACACCTTGAGATCGCTGCCGAGGAACTTCTTCATGTCCGCGACCCACAGGTAGCCATCGACGGTGCCGACCTTCTTGCCCTTCAGCTCGTTGATGTCCGAGACTCCGCTCTGGGAGATGAGAGCCATCTGATCGGTGTACAGCGGGTCGGACAGCGCAACGATCTTGGCCCGCTCAGCGGTGCGGTACCAGTCGGCCACGGCCACGTCCGCTCGACCCGACTGCACCATCGGGATGACCGCAGCGGTCGCGGCCGGCTTCGCGGTGATGGTCAGGCACTCCTTCTTCGCGATGGCCTTGATCAGGTCGCCGTCGACGCCGGTGATGGCCTTGCCGTCGAGCTTGGCGAACGGCGGAAGATCGTATAGGGACACCGTGAGCGTGCCCTTCTTGATCGTCGTGAACTCATGGGCCGGCTTGCAGTCTGCGGCGACCGATGAGTCTGAACCTCCGCCGCACGCAGCCAGGGTGCCGGTCAGTGCAACGGCAGCAGCGCACGCGAGGGATTTGCGTAGGGACATGTCTTCTCCTTGGTGGGTCGTGCGGGGGTCAGAGGTGACGCGCGAGCCGGTTCTCGACGCGTTCGGTGAGGAAGCTGGTGGGGATGGTCACCGCGAGGTAGAGCAGCGCCGCGAGCACGAAGACGCTCGTGTACCGGAAGCTCGAGGAGCCGATGGAGTACGCCTGGCTGGTGAGCTCGGGCAGCGCGATCGTGTAGGCCAGCGACGTCACCTGGAAGATGAGGATGGCGAAGCCCATCAGGGGAGGGATGGCGATCCGCACCCCCTGCGGGATCACGATGAAGCGCAACGTGTCCCGGCGGGCCATCCCGAGCGCCTCGGCTGCCTCGACCTCGCCGGCAGGGACGGCCTGGAGCCCCCCGCGCAGGATCTCGCTCGTGTACGCCGCAGTGGTCAGGGCGAACGCGATGGCTGCGGAGACGAAGGCCGACAGCGTCAGGCCCGCACTCGGCAGTCCGAAGTAGACGATCTGCAGCATGACCAGTGCTGGCATCCCCCGGCCGAGCTCCACCAGGCCGATGACCAACCAGCGCACGGGACGCCTCTTGGTGCTGGATCCCAGGGCCAGCAACAGGCCTGCGGGCAGGCCGAGCAGCAGGCTCAGCCCGGCGACCCGAACGCTCACCCACAACCCGTTGAGCAGGGTGGGGAACCAGCTGTCCCAGGCAGCGAAGAAGCTCATCGGGCGACTCGATTCTTCAGTCGGGCATCGAGCCAGCGAGATCCCCAGGCGGACGGGATGGTGATGATGATGTAGACGAGTCCGGCGATGAGGAACGGCGTGAGCGCATCTCTGGTCTGGTACGACTGGGCGGTGGCACGGAACAAGATGTCGGTGACGCCGATCGTGAAGGCCACCGAAGAATCCTTGAGCAGTCCGATCCCGTAGGTCGCAGCGGCGGGGATGGACACGCGGAACACCTGCGGACCGATCACCTTCGAGAGCACGGATCGGTGATTCATGCCCAGCGCCTCGGCGGCCTCCCACTGCCCGGCGGAGATGGCCGACAGGCCACCGCGGTAGATCTCGGCCATGTAGGCGCAAGAGATCAGGCCGAGTCCGAAGATCGATGCCATCAGGGCGGTCATCCACGTCATCGAGGATCCGAATCCGAAGAAGATGAGGAACAACCACACGAGGGGTGGAATCCCGCGCAGGGTCTCGATGAGGAAGCGAGACACCATCCGTAGCGCCCGGAATCTCGAGCGCCGCCCCAGCACGAGCGGGATGCCGCCGAGCATGCCGAGCGCGAGCGAGGCGACCGTGATCAGCAGGGTCGTCGGCACGCCGGCGAAGATGGTCAGGAACATGTGCATCCCTCAGCGCTCCAGCACTGCGCTCAGGAACTGCCGGGTCCGGCCGTGGCGGGGGGCGGAGAAGATCTCCTCCGGCGGGCCCTCCTCGAGGATCGCGCCCTCCGCCATGACGATCAGGTGATCGCCGACATCCCGCGCGAACTGCATCTCATGGGTGACGACCACCATCGTCATGCCCTCGACGGCCAGCTCCTTCATGACCGCCAGGACTTCGAGCCCGAGCTCGGGATCCAGCGCCGACGTGGGTTCGTCGAACAGCATGACCTTCGGTTCCAGGGCCAGCGCGCGGGCGATGGCGATGCGTTGCTGCTGACCTCCCGAGCATCGGTTCGGGTACTCATCGGCCTTGTCGGCGAGACCGACCCGGTCCAACAGCGTGGCGGACACCTCGTCGGCCTCCTTGCGTCCGCGACCCAGCACGCGCTCCTGGGCGAGACTCACGTTGCGAAGGACAGTCAGGTGCGGAAACAGGTTGAAGGACTGGAAGACCATGCCCGCGTTGCGGCGCAGCAGCGCCAGCTCCTTGGCGCCGATCTGCTCGCCGGCGTTGACAAGGGTGTCGCAGACCGTGATGCAGCCGCTGTCAGGACGCTCCAGCAGATTGATGCATCGCAGGAGGGTGCTCTTGCCAGCGCCGCTCGGGCCGATGATCGCTGCGACTTCACCCTCGCCGACGGTCAACGTCACGTCATCGACCACGGTGTTGGCACCGAACCGCTTGCTCACGTTCTGAAGGTGGATGACCGGCTTCTTGTTCTGAGCGCTTTGCGTCATGATCTCGGTGCTCCTGGTCGATGCGGGTCGAGCTGCCTGGGGGTCGGCCACCGGAT
Source organism: Propionibacteriales bacterium (assembly GCA_038242985.1). GTDB lineage: Bacteria > Actinomycetota > Actinomycetes > Propionibacteriales > Nocardioidaceae > Aeromicrobium. The sequence continues at coordinate 6,805 of JBBSRN010000039.1, forward strand.
GCGCTCGAGACGACGAGGCGGCGTTCGGTGTGCTCTCGGCGTTCTCCTGCTGAGCGGTGGTCGGGCGTGACGCACGTCACGGCATGCCGCCAGATTAGGCCCGTCAGGGCGTTCCATGAAGGGGTTGCAGGGTCACTGATGGTGGCCCTGCACTAAGCAGTTCTTATCCTGTGGAGAGCGCACTGCCCACTCACCCGGCGATGTCGCAATTGGGGAAAACCGGGCAACACGGGCCGCACTGGTCGGGTCGGTCCGGGCTGTGACAATGTGAGAACACATGGCGAGGAGGCGGTTTGCTTATGCTCAACCCCGTGCACCTGCGAACCCTCGCGATGGTGGTGCTGACCGGGTCCTTCGCCGATGCCGCGAGGCGGCTGGGCTACACCGCGTCGGCGGTCTCGCAACAGATCTCGGCGCTGGAGCGGTCGGTGCGCATGCCGCTGTTCGATCGGGATGCGCACAGTGTGCGCTCGACCCCGGCCGCGGAGTTCCTGGTCGACCGTTCCTACGAGGCGCTGGCGGCGCTCGGCGCGCTCGAGGACGACGTGCGTGCCATGGCCGAGGGCACGATGGGCCGGCTGCGGCTGGGCGGTTTCCCCACCGCCAATGAACAGCTGCTGCCGCGCGCCCTTCCGAAGCTGCTCTCGGACAGCTCGCAGCTGGAGGTCCATCTCGACGAGGGCGAGCCCGATGAGCTGGTGCCGATGCTCATGGACCAGGAGCTCGATCTCGTCGTGGTCTACCGCTACGACCTGGTGCCGCACCGCTGGCCCAAGGGCGTGCAGACGGTCAAGCTGCTCGACGAGCGCTTGTTCCTGCTCCTTCCCGCAGACCACAGGCTGGCAGGAGGTCCCGTCCTGTTGAAGGACCTGGCCGACGAGAAGTGGATCTCGACGCGGGAACGTTCTGCAGGCGCCTCGGCACTGCGCCGGGCCTGTGCCCAGGCCGAGTTCAGCCCCATGGTGGACTTTCGCAGCAACGACTACGACGTCGTGCGCGGATTCGTCCGGTCCGGATTGGGCATCGCCCTGGTGCCGGCGCTCGCGCACCTGCCCAGCGTGGGGGTCGAGGCGGTGTTGATCCAGGACCTGTCGGTCAGTCGCCACGTGATGGCGTTGCATCGTCCGGCCAGGTCCACCGGCGCCGTCCGTGCGGCGCTCGCGGCGTTGCAGTCCGCTGCGAGCTCCTTGGGTGAAGACTTCCCGGGCCTGGACGTCTTCACAACGTGAAGCGCTGCCCCGATCCGTTGGCCCGGGCGGCTTCGAGGACGGCCTGGGCAGCTGCGGCGTCCTGGATCCCGACGCCGACGCTGTTGTAGTAGATGACCTGGTCGGGGGCGGTGCGCGCCTGCTTGCGACCGATCAGGACGTCGCCGAGCTCGATGAGCTCCTCCGGAGCAAGGAGTCCAGCAGCGATCGCGTCGACGATCGGTCCGGCCTGCTCGGTCGCGGTCGGGCGGTGATCGACCACGACTGCATGGGCTCGTTCCACGATGGTGCGGGGGATCTCGAATCGGTTCGGGGCGAACGAGCCGACACTGACGATCGTCGTGCCGTCGGAGATCCACTCGTCCTGGAGCACGGGCTCCGAGCTGGTGGTGCAGGTCGCGACGACGTCGGCCCCGGCGACGGCTGCAGCAGCAGTGTCGGCAACGAGGACGGAGAAGTCGTACTTCTCCGCGAGCGCGCGAACGAGACTCGTGCAGCCGGGCTCGTCGGCGCTCCAGAGGGTGACATGGGTCAGGGGCAGCACCCGCGCGATCGCGTGCACGTGAGCTGCGGCCTGGACACCTGAACCGATGACCGCGAGTCGATGGGCGCCCGGCGCGGCCAACGCCTCGACCGCGACCGCGCTCGCCGCTGAGGTGCGGATCGTGGTGACGCTGGTGCCGTCCATGACCGCCACCGGCATGCCGGTGGCAGGATCCAGGACGGTGACGAGCGCCGACACAGCCGCCCGGCCCCGGCCGGGGTTGGCCGGATTCATGCTCCCGAACTTGCAGACCGCGCCGGCCGCGGGATTCAGGCGGGCCGCGTAGCAGAACGCCACCGATTCCTCGACGCCCTCCATCAGCAGTCGTTCGGCGAGGATGGCTTCGCCGGAGGCCAGGTTGCTGAAGGCCTGGCGCTGCGACTCGATGGCGAGATCGACGGTGAGCAGAGCGTTGACGTCGGCGGCGGACAAGCCGAGGAACTCGAGCGTGGAAGTCATGTGACCCTGCAATCGACTGGGTGTCTGGACCGTTTCAGGATGTCCTAGTCCGCTGGCGTTGACCATGGATCACAGCCACAGCACCTCTAATGCCAGAGCCACATACCGCCGTGCTTTCGGCTCTGGCGCCGGGACAGGCCAGCGATGATGCTGGATGGCACACCGACCCCGAGACGGAATCGAGCAGACCTGTGACCTCAGATGCGTTGGCACTGATCGACGAGTGGGGTCCGGAGAAGATCGTCTGCGTCTCCGATCAGAAGACCGGCATGCGTGGAGTCCTGGTGCTCGACAACACCGCTCGCGGCATGGGCAAGGGCGGTACCCGCATGAGCCCCACCCTGACGGTTCACGAGGTGGCCCGGCTGGCGCGCACCATGACGTGGAAGTGGGCTGCGGTCGATCTGTACCACGGTGGTGCGAAGGCCGGGATCCTTGGCAATCCGCACGACCCGAACAAGGAAGCCATCCTGCGAGCCTTCGCCCGCGCGCTGGCCAAGGAGGTCCCCTCGGACTACGTCTTCGGTCTCGACATGGGACTGGCCGAGGGCGATGCCGCGATCTTCGTCGACGAGCTACGCGATCTTGGCGCGGCAGTGGGACTCCCGCAGGCACTCGGCGGTGTGCCCTACGACCAGCTCGGGGTGACCGGGTTCGGTGTGGCCGAGGCCGCCGACGCAGCCGCCTCGACGATCGGTCTGGACATGTCGGGCGCACGCGTGGTGATCCAGGGCTTCGGCGCGGTCGGTCAGGCTGCCGCCACGCGATTCGTCGAGCTCGGTGCCGTGGTCGTCGGCGTCTCGACCGCCGAGGGCGCTGTGCACGACGATGACGGCCTGGACATCGCCCGGTTGATCTCGCTGCGCGGTGAGGTCGGGGATGGGTGCGTCCGTGACTACGGGACGTCCTGCTCGGCGGCCGACGACGCGCTGTGGATGGACACCGACATCCTGGTGCCGGCCGCTCGCGAGGACGTCATCGGTCAGGACGTGGCCATGGCGACCAAGGCGCGCATGGTCGTGGAGGGCGCGAACATGCCGACGACCGCTGACGCCAAGGGCATCCTGCACCGTCGCGGCGTCACCGTCGTGCCTGACTTCATCGCCAACGCCGGCGGTGTCGTCGCCGCCGCCCACTCGATGGACATGCGGTACTCGCCGTTCACCGTGGATGCGGCTGACATCTTCACCATGATCTCGGACCGCCTCCGCAGCAACACGGTCCAGGTCCTCCACGACGCGCTCGCGACGGATTCGACTCCACACGAGGCTGCGCAGGCACTGGCCCGACGACGGGTGTTCGAGGCCATGGCGTTGCGCGGACAGCGCCCCCGTACGTTCATCGACGCGTGAGGTCACGATGGCCGAGGCAATTGACCAGCACTTCACCGACCGCCTCCACGACGAGGCCTGGCTGCATGGCCGAACCTCGGCGTCAGGGGAAGCCGACCGGGGCGTTGCGCTGCCCGACGCTGCCTATCTGAGCTATCTGGACGCGCAGCTGCAGAGCCGTCATCTCGACTTCGCCTCGCGATGGCTGCAACGGCAGGGTCACGGTTTCTACACCATCGGCTCGGCAGGTCATGAGAGCAACGCCGCGGTCGCGTTGGCGCTGCGTCCGACCGATCCGGCACTGCTGCACTACCGATCCGGCGGATTCTTCGCTGCCCGAGCCGCGCAGGTGGAGGGGACGAGCCCGATCCGCGACGTGCTGCACGGCATGGCCGCGTCGGTCGACGACCAGATCTCCGGTGGCCGGCACAAGGTCTTCGGGCACCACGGGCTGGCCATCATCCCGCAGACCTCGACGATCGGTTCGCACCTGCCGCGAGCCGTCGGCGTCGCCTTCGCGCTCGAGCGGTCCGCTCGGATCGGACATGGACTGAACTGGCCGGCCGACTCCGTCGTGGTCACGAGCTTCGGCGATGCCTCGACCAACCACTCGACGGTGGTCGGTGCGATCAACGCCGCGGCCTACTGCACCCACCGGGGGCTGAAGCTGCCGATCCTGTTCGTGTGCGAGGACAACGGCATCGGCATCAGCACCAGGTCACCCAAGGGATGGATCGAGTCCGTGCTGTCGAGCCATCCGGGCATCGGCTACGAGTCGGCCGACGGATCCGATGCCGCCGGGGTGCTGTCCACCGCTCGACGTGCGGCCGAATCGGTCCGGACCACCCGTCAGCCGACCATCCTGCACCTGAAGACGGTGCGGTTCATGGGTCATGCAGGCTCCGATGCCGAGCTTGCGTACCGCAGCCCCTCGGAGATCCTGCGCGATCACGACCGGGACCCCCTGCTGGCCACCGCACGGGCCATCATCGATCGCCACATCCTGACGGCCGGCGAGATCCTCGATCGCTACGAGTCGATGCGTGAGGTGGTCATGGCCGAGGCGCGCGCCGCCTGCGCCGCTCCACACCTCGTGACGGCCGCGGCGGTGATGGAACCCCTCACCCACACCGATGCCCCCGCCGTTCGGGCGGCTGCGGTGGCCACGCCGTCCGTGGCGGACCGGCAGATCGCGAAGAAGGCGCCGGAGGACCAGGGTGACCTGACCCTGGCCCAGTCGATCAACGCGGCGCTCGCTGACGTGCTGGCCACGTGGCCGCAGGCCCTGGCCTTCGGCGAGGACATCGCGGTGAAGGGCGGCGTGTACGGGGTGACTCGGACGTTGAGCAGACGCTTCGGCATCGCGCGCGTGTTCGACACGATCCTGGACGAGCAGACGATCCTCGGCACCGCGCTCGGCGCGGCCGTCAGTGGACTGCTGCCGATCGCCGAGATCCAGTACCTGGCGTATCTGCACAATGCCGAGGACCAGCTGCGCGGCGAGGCCGCCACCCTGCGCTTCTTCTCCAACGCCCAGTACACCAACGGGATGGTCGTGCGCATCGCCGGTCTGGCCTATCAGAAGGGGTTCGGCGGGCATTTCCACAACGACAACTCGGTGGCCGTCCTCCGCGACATCCCCGGGCTGATCCTGGCGGTGCCGAGCCATCCGCGAGAAGCGCCGGGGTTGTTGCGCGCCTGCGTGGCGCTGGCGAAGGAGGAGGGCCGCGTGTGCGTGTTCCTCGAACCGATCGCGCTGTACCACCGACGAGACCTGCACTCCGCGGGCGATGACCTGTGGGCCGCGGAGTACTCCGGACCGGACAGGTGGGCCGCAGAGCCCGACGTCATCGGTCGGGTGTCGACCCACCTGGATGGGTCCGACCTGTTGATCGTCACGTTCGGCAACGGCGTCCCGATGAGCCTGCGCGCTGCGGCCGAGCTGGAGCGGTCGGGCATCGACTGCACCGTGGTGGATCTGCGCTGGCTGGCTCCGCTTCCGGTCGAGGACCTGCTCCACCATGCACGACAGTTCGACCGCGTCCTCGTCGTCGATGAGACGCGTCGAACAGGTGGTGTCTCCGAAGGCATCGTGACAGCGCTGTCCGACGCGGAGTATCGCGGCACGGTGCGCCGTGTCGCGAGCCAGGACACCGTCATCCCGCTGGGACCTGCCGCCGACCTCGTCCTGCTGTCCGAGGACGACATCGTGACGGCCGCCCGTAGATTCTTTCCCACGACCGCCAGCACCGCCGACCCCGAAGAGGCCCTGCAGTGACCACCAGACCCACCTTCGATCCCATGGATCCGGCCGGAATCGACCTGCTTCTCAGCGATCAGGAGCTCGCGGTGCGGGCTTCGGTGCGCCAGCTGTGCGCGACGACGATCGACCCCCACGTCGCCGACTGGTTCGAAGCCGGCACGATCCCGGACGTTCGCGGACTCGCCGAGAAGCTCGGTGCGCTGGGACTGCTCGGGATGCACCTGGAGGGCTACGGGTGCGCCGGCATGACGGCCACGGAGTACGGACTGGCGTGTCTGGAGCTCGAAGCGGCCGATTCGGGCATCCGCTCGCTGGTGTCGGTCCAGGGCTCGCTTGCCATGTACGCGATCTGGAAGTGGGGGAGCGAGGATCAGAAGACGACCTGGTTGCCCCCGATGGCTGCCGGTGAAGCCATCGGCTGCTTCGGCCTGACCGAACCCGATGTCGGTTCCGATCCCGGACACATGAAGAGCCGGGCACGACGCGACGGATCGGACTGGGTGCTGGACGCACGCAAGATGTGGATCACCAACGGCTCGGTGGCCGATGTCGCGGTCGTCTGGGCGATGACCGACGAAGGCGTGCGCGGCTTCGTCGTGCCGACCGACGCGCCGGGCTTCAGCGCACCGCTGATCAAGCACAAGATGTCGTTGCGGGCCTCGGTCACCAGCGAGCTCGTTCTCGACGGCGTGCGGTTGCCTGCCGACGCCGTGCTGCCGGACGTGACGGGTCTCAAGGGCCCACTGTCGTGCCTGAACGAGGCGCGTTACGGCATCGTCTGGGGCGCGATGGGCGCAGCTCGCTCGTCGTTCCAGACGGCGCTGGAGTACTCCGCGACGCGCGAGCAGTTCGGGCGGCCGATCGCCGGCTTCCAGCTGACCCAGCAGAAGCTCGCCGACATGGCTCTGGAGCTCACCAAGGGCACGCTCCTCGCGCTTCATCTCGGTCGGGCGAAGGACCGCGGCGACCTGCTCCCCGTCCAGGTCAGTCTCGGCAAGCTCAACAACGTCCGCGAGGCGCTGGACATCTGCCGGACGGCCCGCACCATCCTCGGCGCCAACGGCATCTCGTTGGAGTACCCGGTGATTCGGCACATGAACAATCTGGAATCGGTGCTGACGTACGAGGGCACCGTCGAGATGCACACCCTGATCGTGGGGCAGGCGCTCACCGGCCAGAACGCCTTCAGCTGAGACCCGACCAGCCGGTTCGACCCGAGGTCCGGCGGTGCGTGCCATCGCCAGCAGTGGGGGAGCGCGCAGTGTGGAAAACTGAACCATGAGCAACGACGAGGTCGACGTCCTGGTGGTCGGTGCGGGCGCGACGGGTCTG